>NZ_JASLCN010000414.1 GCF_030151805.1 Fluviicola sp. | reverse complement strand
GAACTGAGAATCTTGAAACGAACGAACTCTTGCAACGTGCAGAAACCTTGTTAAGTCAGTTAGCTTCCTAGAATGCTTTTTTCTTAGAATATTTGTAGTAAAAAGGCTTGCTTTTTGATTTTTTTACTACTTTTACGCACACAAAACACAAATTAGTACACCATGAGCATTTTCGGTATTGTATTATTTCTTTTGATTGGAGGTATGGCATTTTGGATGTTGTTATTCTTAATGGGGTTTGTTCTTCCTTTCTGGATTACATTGGGAATTAACCAACAAATGCGTCCGAAGCGTGTTTTTGAAAAAGACGACGAAGCAGATAAAAAATAATCTGAATCAATCATATTTAGAAGGCCTTGCAAGTTTTGCGAGGCTTTTTTGTTTTCCGGAAAATCCAAAAGGAAAGATCTGACGTATCTGATTCATAACCTTAAAAAAACGAATATGAAAAAGTCAATTTTATCCCTGGCGATTGCTGCTTCTGTAACAGCATTTGGAGTAACAAGTTGTGGTAGTGGAAACGAAGAGAAAGCGTCTGAAGAAGCGAAAATGGAGGCTTCTGATAAGATGCCGGTGAAACCCGAAGCAGAAAAAGAAGAGCCTTATGTATTGGTTGGCGGAGCGAAAATGGTTCCTTCAAAAGACATCGTAGATAATGCAATGGGTTCTGCAGATCATACCACGTTGGTTGCAGCGGTGAAAGCCGCAGGTTTGGTTGAAACCTTGAAAGGAGACGGTCCGTTCACGGTGTTTGCTCCTACCAATGCAGCATTCGATAAATTGCCGAAAGGAACAGTAGAAAATCTGTTGAAACCGGAGAATAAAGGAAAATTAACTTCCGTATTGACGTATCATGTGGTTCCGGGAGCTATCAAATCAGGGGATTTGAAAAACGGACAAACATTGAAAACCGTTCAGGGAGAAAATCTGATGATCACAGAAAAAGATGGAAAATGGTTTGTAAATGGAGCTCAGATTACCATTGCAGACGTGATTTCTTCCAACGGAGTAACGTATGTGATTGATGCGGTAGTGCTTCCGAAGAAAATGTAATTGACTAACTGAACATAACTTTAACTTTTGCGTTACGAACCGATCCGTCAGTTGACAGGTCGGTTTTTTTGTTTGAAGATTTCTCAGACCAAAAGAAAAGATAAAAGCTTTATATTTACTGCACTTACTACTAGAAAACAATCATGAAAGGAATCCTTTTATTTGTTTGGGTATTTGCTTTTTCGAGCGGATTTACTCAGACTTTACTTCATTGCGGAAGTGATGAAATGGAACAAAAACTATTTCAGGAACATCCCGAATACCAACACGCTTTTTTGCGATCGAAGCAAAAACTTGAATGGTTTACAAGGCAATTTCAGGCAAATCCTCCGAAATCCGGGGCAACGTATATTATTCCTGTTGTATTTCACATCATCCACAACAATGGAACGGAAAACATCAGTAATTCCCAGATTCACGATGCAATTGAACAGGTAAACCTGCAATACCGCAAGCTCAACCCCGACACGAATCAGATTGTTCCGGCCTTTCAATCCATTGCAGCGGATGCCCAGATTGAAATTCGTTTGGCTCAGATCGACCCGGATGGAAATTGTACTTCCGGAATTACCAGAACAGTTTCTCCGTTGACATATGCCGGAGATCACCAGGTGAAAGATCTGATTCACTGGCCGCCTGAAAAATACCTCAATATTTATGTGTGTTTCGATGCCGCAGGTTTGGCAGGGCATGCTTTGATGCCGGCTGTTGCAGACACGATTCCCGAATGGGACGGAATTGTAATTCGCCATGATTATGTAGGGACGATCGGAACTTCGGATTATTTCAGGAGAACAGTTCTTTCGCATGAAATCGGTCATTACTTGAATCTCTATCACATCTGGGGAGGAAACAACGTGCCGAATTTTTATTATTTACCGGTTGGAAATGCCGGAAATTGCGCTTACGATGATGAAGTAACAGATACTCCGAACACGATTGGCTGGTCGAGTTGCAACCTCGGAGCAAGTTCTTGCGGCGGCCCGGACAATGTGCAGAATTACATGGATTATGCCTATTGTGCGTTGATGTTTACAGAAGGTCAGAAAGTGCGCATGCATGCAGCATTGAACTCATCTGTTGCGCAACGGAATAATTTGTGGTCCACCGGTAATTTAAACGCCACCGGAACGAATGATTTGTCGTTTCAGCTTTGTGAGGCGAAATTTGAAACAAGCAAGCGGGTAATCTGCCAGGGAGATACCGTTCTTTTTAAAGATGTTTCATCACATGGTATAACGAACCGATTGTGGAATTTTAGCGGAGGAACGGTTCTCGGATCTTTAACGGATGAAACGGTGACGGTTTTGTTTAATCAGACAGGAATGTATGATGTGGGGATCAAAGTGAGTAACGGAACGGACACCCTGGAAATTTCACTCTCGGATTACGTGACGGTAATTCCCAATATTGGGACAGAACATGGTAAAACGGAAGGTTTTGAAGATGGTTTTTCAGGATTTGAAAGCAGATGGCATGTGAACGAATCTGTACAAACCTATAATTGGGAAATCGCTTCCACTGGTTTTCAGAGCGCTCAATCCATTCAAATCAATAACTTCGATGCGGGTTCCAACCAGGCTTATGAATTCACCTCCGATCCTTTGGATTTGTCAGGATTCACCAGTTTGGCTGTTTCTTTCGATTGGGCTTATGCTCAGAGAACGATCAACGATGCGGATTTGTTCCGGATCATGATTTCCAATGACTGCGGGGAAACATGGCAGATTAAAAAGACGTATACGGGTTCGGGCTTATTAAAATCGGTGAGTCAGTTGTGGACAACGCCATTCGAACCGGCTTCTCTCAATGAATGGGCAAGTGATACAGCGATTGTTAACGGGGCAGTCAATTTCACCAATCGGACACAAATCAGGTTCCGTTTTGAATCAAAAGGAGGGAATAATTTCTTTTTGGATAACATCCGGATCGGGAAACTGAACGAATTGGGACTTTCAGAGCCGGGTAATGAGCAAGCGTTGATGCTTTATCCCAATCCTGCTGAAAAAGGTGGTTTTGCACTTTTGAAATGGAATTCCGGGATTTCCCCAAAAACCATTCAATTATCGGATGCCCGGGGAAGAATTGTTTTTGAAGAAAAGAACCTCCAGGAAACAAGCGATTCGTATTTTATTCCACTTACAAATCTGAATGCAGGATATTATTTGGTGAAAGTGGATGGAGCAGGAGGAATTCATTCAATTCCCTTACTTTTGAAGTAGTAGGATATTGGTTGCTTCAGCTGTTTCTATATTATTACCAGGGTAAGTTGTGCATAAGTGTACACTTATCCCCTCAATTAGAATTTAGAACGAAAATGGAGCCGTTAGAGTCGAATTTTGAGAAATGAAGTGATTCTTAATGAGAAAAATAGTAGGGATTAAGTAGATTGTTGAAAAACTTTACTATCTTTGCCCTCCAAATTAAATTTTAAAACATCTGTTATGTACGCAATAGTAGAAATAGCAGGGCAGCAATTTAAAGTGCAAAAAGACCAAAAAATCTTTGTACACCGTTTAGACGCTGAAGCAGGATCGAAAGTAGAATTTGATCGTGTTTTATTGGTAGACAATGGTGGAAAAGTGAATATTGGCGCCCCAGCTATCGCAGGAGCATTAGTTACTGCTCAAGTGAATGATCACGTTAAAGGTGATACGGTTATCATTTTCCGTAAGAAACGTAGAAAAGGATATGTGAAAAGAAACGGTCACCGTCAATCTTTTACACAAATTACGATTACAGATATTAAAGGGTAATTCTCCGTTAATCGACGGATAAAAAATTAGAAAAGATGGCACATAAAAAAGGAGTCGGTAGTTCCAAAAACGGTCGCGAATCACATAGCAAACGTCTAGGAGTGAAAATTTTCGGTGGACAAGCTGCAATCGCTGGGAACATTATTGTTCGTCAACGCGGTACTGCACACCACCCGGGAGAGCATGTTGGGATCGGTAAAGATCACACATTATATGCTTTAACTGACGGAACAGTTGAGTTCCGTAAAAAAAGAGATAATCGTTCGTTTGTATCGGTGGTTCCATTTGAAACTACGGAGGCTTAATCGAATAATATAAATTTTTTGAGAAAGGTGAGTTCCGACAGTTTCGGGATTCGCCTTTTTTCGTTTTAATTTACCAATTTTATACCCGATTCACTCCGGTGAATCAACATTTAAATTCAATTCATATGTTAGAAATGACCAAAATCCGCGCTGAACGTGATGAGATCATCACCGCATTAAAAAAGCGCAACATTGATGTGACGGAAACTATTGATGCAATTATTGCGAAAGACCAGCAATGGCGTTCAGCAAAGACGTCCATGGAATCTATTGCGTCCGAATTGAATAAGATTGCAAAGGAAATTGGTGAATTTTTCAAAAGTGGTAAAACTTCCGAGGCGGAAGCTGCAAAAACGAAAACTGCTGACCTAAAACAAGAGGAGCATCAATTGAAATTGCAGGTAGATGCGCTGGAAAATGAAATTATACAGTTACTTTACCAGGTTCCGAATGTTCCGAATACCTTGGTAGTTGCAGGTAAGAACGAGGAAGATAACGAAACAATCGAGGTTGTTGGTGAGCCGGCTGTGTTGCATAATAATGCATTGCCGCATTGGGAATTGACTAAGAAATTTGACCTGATCGATTTCGAATTAGGAGTTAAAATTACAGGAGCTGGTTTCCCGGTTTACAAAGGAAAAGGAGCGAAATTGCAACGCGCTTTGATTCAATTCTTCCTGGAAGAAGCTGAAAAAGCAGGTTACGAAGAGTTCATTGTTCCTCACGTAGTGAACGAAGCGAGTGCTTACGGTACAGGACAATTACCGGATAAAGAAGGTCAGATGTATCACATGCCGGTGGATGATTTGTATATGATCCCGACAGCAGAAGTTCCATTGACGAATATTTACCGCGATGTGGTTCTTCCGGACGAAAATTTCTCTATCAAGATGACGGGTTACACTCCTTGTTTCAGAAGAGAAGCAGGAAGTTACGGCGCGCATGTTCGTGGCTTGAACCGTTTGCATCAGTTTGATAAGGTAGAAATTGTTCGTATCGAACACCCCCGTAATGCGGAAAGAGCTTTGACCGAAATGGTGAACCATGTGAAAGGTTTATTGGAGAAATTAGGTTTGCACTACCGCGTTTTGCGTTTGTGTGGTGGCGACACTGGTTTTGCTTCTGCAATGACTTACGATTTCGAAGTGTTTTCTGCTGCTCAGGAGAAATGGCTGGAAGTGAGTTCTTGTTCCCGTTTTGATACGTTCCAGGCGAATCGCCTGAAATTGCGTTTCAAAGGAGCGGATAAGAAGAATTATTTAGCACATACCCTGAATGGTTCTGCGTTGGCTCTTCCGAGAATTATGGCATCTATTATGGAAAATTATCAGACCCTGATGGTATTGAAATTCCGGAGGTGCTGCATAAGTATACCGGGTTTACGCGAATTGATTGATTCTTATAAGATCATCAAGATCCCTTCTGTTGTTGTGACGGAGGGGATTTTTTGTTTGGTAAAATCCTCCCCCTCAGTCCCCCCTGCAAAGGGAGAGATTTTTAATCTTCTTTCAAAAAGAGAATTCAATCATTTTCATCTTAAATTTTCGAAGTAAGTTTTAATCCTTAAAGGGGAATTTTCGCGTTCCCCCTTTGGAGGGGGACCAAGGGGGAGGATATACAGTATACGTTTCGTTTGCTTTATGCTTTACGACAGTATCTGAAAAACAATCATTTTATGTAATTTAGTATCATGCTGAGAATACTGTCTTTTTTAATACTGCTTACTTCCCTTGCTTCCTGCGGGAACAAACTGGGCAAGTTTGAAGAAGATGTATTGTTTTCGAAAGCAACCAACGACACCGTTCAAAAACTCCTTCAGGAATTAGATACTAACCAGGTATTGAAATTGCGCGGGAAATCGAAAATCATGCTGTTGAACTTCAATATTGAATTGGGAAATGACACGCTCGATATGGAAACGGCAAAAGAAATCGACGGATTTATTCAGGCTTATAGGGCTACGGATTTTTTCACGACCGAAATCAGGAACCTTGGAAAAGCACAGCAGGAACAAAAAAAACGATTGAAACTGCTACAGTCTGATATTGAAAACGGAGCCGGAGATCGTGCGTTGTATTACGAATCCGTTCAGTTTGAATTAAAGGAAGCGACCGAAATTCGGAAGCACAGCCGGAATCTGGAGAAACAATTTATAGAATTTAAACATTCTTACGAGCAATTTAAACCTATTTTTGAACGTTTTAAAGTCGAACATTCACCTTCAATGCAGTAAGTACTTAATGAAACACCTGATTATTTTTTGTTGCCTGTTCTTTTCCCTTGCTCTTTCCGCGCAAACGAGCACAGATCAGCAATTGGCCAATTTGTACTACAACAACGGAGAGTTTGACAAAGCACTTCCCTATTTCGAGAAGATCATCAACAAGCAAAGCACCAAGTTTGATCAGCTGCGTTACGTGGATTGCCTGGAAAAAACCAATCAACCGAAAGACGCTGAGAAATTTCTCAAAAAACTGATTTCCAATTCAAATGATTTCGATTACACCATTGCACTGGGAGATTTGTACGAACGAACCGAGCGCACTTCACAAACAGAGAAATTGTACAATGATCGCATCAAACAAGTCACTTCAAACGGTTACGAGGTTGTTGAGTTATACAATTCATTCATCAAAAAAGGAAAAGTTGATTGGGGATTGAAAACCCTTGAAGCGGGGCGGAAAGAATTGAAGAAAAGTTATCCGTTGCAGGTTCAGTTTGCAGAAGTGTATTCCCTTTTGGGAAGAACCGACGAAATGATTGATGAGTATTTCGAAGTGTTGGATTTGTACCCGAATTACGCGAGTAATATTCAGAATGCATTAACGAAACAAATTGACTTCACGGAAGATAAAACCGGGGTGTATCAAAAATTAAAAGACAAGCTCCTTGTCCGGATTCAGAAGAAACCCAATGATTTCATCTATTCGGAAATGTTGATCTGGTTATTCATTCAAAAGAAAGAATTCAAAGCGGCATTAACGCAAACACAGGCTTTGGACCGCAGGGAAAAAGGAAACGGATACCGTGTCATGGATCTGGCGGAAACATGTGTGGAAAACAGTGACTATGCGGCGGCACGCCTCGCATATAAATACATTATTGACCAGGGACCGCAAAATCCGAATTACTATACGGCATACAGTTCCTTATTGAATATCCGTTACCGCGAAATTACCATCGAGAAAAAGTACCAGCCACAGGATATTGCCGATGCTGAAAGAGAATACAGACAAGGTTTGAAGTTGTTAGGCTGGGGAAGAAATGCCGTGTATACGGCAAAAGAACTGGCTGAGATCAAAGCATATTACGGAAACGATGCAGAAGGAGCGGCGTTATTGCTCGACAGTTGTCTGGCAGTTCCCGGATTATCCGACTTCGAAAGAGCGCAGGTGAAAATGGCTTTGGCAGACGTGTTAATCCTGAAAGACGATATCTGGCAGGCTTCTTTGTACTACATGCAAATCGACAAAGACTTTAAGTTCGAAGCAATCGGATCGGAAGCGAAATTCAAAAACGCACGCGTATTTTATTACGACGGAGATTTCAAATTTGCTCAATCACAGTTAGATGTTCTGAAAGAGTCGACCAGTAAACTCATTGCAAATGACGCGATGAAATTATCCGTATTAATCACCGATAATTTAGGTCTGGACAGCAATTACACAGCCATGTACCAATTTGCGCAAGCAGATTTATTGTTGGAACAGCATCAGTTCGATCGTGCATTCAAACTCTACGATTCGATCAATGCTGCATTTCCGGCTCACGGATTAGCAGATGAAATACTGTTCCGTAAAGCACAAGCCATGGAATACCAGGGAAAATGGCAGGAAGCACTGGATTATCTGAACCGCATTTACACGTATTACAAAGACGACATCTTAGCCGACGATGCTATTTTTCAGATTGCAGAAATCTACGAAAAGAACCTCCACGACAAAGAAAAAGCGGCAGAATACTACAAGAAAATTCTCTTTGAATGCAAAGGAAGTTTGCTCACGGTAGAAGCCCGGAAACGTTATCGGGCATTGCGCGGGGATGTTTCAGATTCGGAAGATTTGTAATTTCCGGGTTTAAATTTCGAAAAAATCATATTTCATAACTGAAAATTTTATTTCTCATAAATGTGCATAAATTGCTTTAAAACCAAAGGTTTTAGAGTTTTTTAGCATGTAAAACAGGAAGTTTAAAATGTTAAAAATCAGTTTTTAAGCTGAATTATATCAGAAAAATAGTTAAAATTGGCTCATAACTATTATTCACAGATATGAAAAGCACTATTCAAACAAGTCTTTGGACGATGCTACTACTATTCAGTCATCAGTCATTTTCACAAACAAATAGTATTCCTGCTTCCGGGAATGTAGGAATCGGAACAAC
>NZ_JASLCN010000403.1 GCF_030151805.1 Fluviicola sp. | reverse complement strand
CGGGTAATGTCAATCCTTGATTTTGATACTGTTTTGCTACAGACACGACGAAACGTAAATTTGCACGGGTTAATTTCTCTAGTGCTCTTTGATCGCCTTGTTTGATTTTACGCGCCAATTCTACTTCTTCTTCGGCGGTGATTAGCTCTTCTTTACCAATGTCCTGAAGATACTTGTCTAACGACTGGCTCTCACGATTGGTAATCGATTTTGTAATCTTAAGTTGTCTCATGTAATGAACTTCGTTTTATAACGATTAATGAAAATCAGGATGCAAAGTTACGACGAAAGAGAAGTGATTTCCAAATAAAAAAGGCAGATTTTTGGGAGATTTTGCCCTCTCAAAAACCATGCCTTAACATTTTTTGTTTAAACCATCCCGAATTTAGTGAGTTCTGTGCGGAAGTTTAAACTGTTCAAAGAGTTTAAAAAGTTCAAAACGAAATAAATAAGATCTCGTAATTCTCCTTTTTTGAACTCTTTGAACGTTGTGACTATTGAACTTTTTTTAAAGTCCAAATCCGATATATTCTTTTTTTCCGCTTTCGGAAGCAATCTCTAACAAAACACCTCCTTTGGCGCTGTTCAGAAGTCGTGTAAGCTGTTCAACCGATTCAATCTGCGTTTGATTCACTTTCGTAATGATATCGCCTTCGGAAAGACCGCTTGATTTCAATTTGCCCGGTTCCAGTGTTTTCACCTTCACACCGAAGCTTAGATTCAATTCTTTCTTTTCTTTCGACGTTAATTCAGCGAAAGTTCCGCCCAAAGCAGCTGTTTTGCTCATTTCTTCTTTTGATTTCAAAGCAGTTTCTCCGTCTGCAGAACGCAATAGAATCTCTTTAATCACTTCAGAACCATCTTCCGTGCGTAAAGTCAGGTTTACTTTGTCACCAGGTCTGCGTTTCCCGATTTCTTCCTGTAACGCAGCCACCGAGTTTACTTCTTTCGCTCCGACTTTCAGGATTACCCAGTTTTGTTTCACACCGGCTTTCTCGGATCCTCCGTTTTCAGTAACACTTGAAATGAAGACTCCTTTTGTCGACGGCAATTTGTTCTTTTCCTTAATCTCCTGGTTGATGTCAGCGATCTGTACTCCAAGGTAAGCGCGTTGAACAACTCCGAAATCAATGATGTCTCGCATGACTTTGTTTACCAAATTCACCGGAACAGCAAAACTGTAGCCTGTATATGAACCTGTTTGAGAAGCGATTGCCGTGTTGATTCCAACCAATTCGCCTTTCGTGTTTACCAAAGCTCCTCCGGAATTCCCCGGGTTTACAGCAGCATCTGTTTGAATAAAGGATTCGATCGGAACGTTTGTGTTTCTTGTTCTGTCGGAAAGCAAGTTGATATTTCTCGCTTTTGCACTGACGATCCCCGCTGTAACCGTAGAAGTCAGGTTAAACGGGTTTCCAACTGCCAATACCCATTCTCCGACGCGTAAATCGTCACTGTTTCCGATGGAGATTGGTCTCAATCCCGGTGCATCAATCTTCAGAACTGCGATATCTGTTGAAGGATCCGTCCCGATAACTGTTGCCGTGTATTTTGAATTGTCGTTCAGAATGACTTCAATTTCCGAGGCATCCTGGATCACGTGGTTGTTTGTTACGATGTAACCCGCGCTGGAAACGATTACTCCTGATCCCGAGCCACTTCCATATTGCTTAAATTCTCTTCCGCCGGTTCCGGGTCCGTAAAAGAATTCATAGAACGGATCTCTCTGAACTTGGGTTCGAACTACTTTTGTGGTTACGTGAACTACTGAATTGATCGTGTTTTCGGATGCTTCAACAAATGAAGTGCTTCCCTCGACGGGCATTCCGTTATAAGAAACTGTTTTTGCAACACGGTCGCCATCAATGACCTGTTCTGATAGAGGAGTGTTGTAATTAGACGATAAAAGGAACCCGAAGGCGAATGGAATCATTCCACCAACAAAACCAACTCCTAAGTATTTCAATGTGTTGTTCATGGTATCTATTAGTTTTTGTTTCTGTTAAATTTTTACACAATTATAATCGAATTCTCTTGATGATTGTTACTTTTGTGCGTTAAAGATTGTTAAGCATAATCGGCTTGTAACTCAATCATAGCAAGGAGTATATGGAATTGAGCTTTGTAAAATATCAGGGAACAGGGAATGATTTTATCCTGATTGATAATCGCTCCGGCGAATGGAATCAGTTGCGAATTTCCGATATTCAAAAACTGTGCGACCGTCGTTTTGGAATCGGGGCGGATGGTTTGATCAAGATTAATTCCATAGAAGGGTATGATTTTGAAGTGGATTATTACAATTCCGATGGATCCAAAAGCTTCTGCGGAAACGGAGCGCGTTGTTCGGTAGCTTTTGCACATGAATTGGGGGTTTTGAAAGATTCGGTAAGATTTATGGCAATTGACGGTGAACACGAAGCTGTGAAATCGAATAACCTGGTTTATCTGAAGATGAATGATGTTTCGACGATAGATACTTCTCAGAAGGATTTCGTTTTGAATACAGGATCGCCTCATTTTATTCATTTTACGGATAATGTCGCTGATTTTGATATCGTTGCTTACGGAAAGCAGATTCGTTATTCCGATATATATAAAGAGGAAGGTATCAACGTCAATGCGATTCATCAGCTGGGTGAAAATTCTTTTGAGATTCGTACGTATGAACGCGGAGTGGAGGATGAAACCTTGAGTTGCGGAACCGGAGTTACAGCAGCGGCTTTGGCTTTAGGTGAAAAAAATACTGTTTCCGGAGAGTTTGAATACCGGGTGAAATCTCAAGGTGGCGATCTTTCTGTGAAATTCACAAGAAACTTTAATGGATTCAGCAATATCTGGCTGATTGGTCCGGCTGTTTTTGTGTTTAAAGGAAGTGTGAATGTCTGAATTCAATTTTGAAGCCATCCAGGCAGGTTTTCCGGAGAATTTGATACAAAAAACGATGATCTGGATCTGGAATGCGGATAAAATTCCTCCGCACATTGGAATTTCTAATGGAAAGGACTATTTCAGTCTGACATACCGAAAATCTGAGCGTCTTTTGACTGCTTCAATGTTGAAGAAAGCGAAACGATCAGTCATTCCTTTGGTTTTAGTTGAAATTCCGGGTGATAATATTCAATTGGATCCGATAAGTATTTTCTCGAAATACGAACGTGCCGTTGATGGAATTACCTGTTTGCGCCCGATTCGGGAAGTGATGAAATTGGATTCGAACGTGGGGCAATTGGCGGATTTGTTGATTTATCTGGAATCGAATAAGCTTATTCGCGGGGTGAACGGATTGAATTTGCCGGAAGGGTATGGTGGAATTCCGGATTACTCGATGGAGGAGATATTGGATCGGATTAAGCTGTTGAATGGAGGTGGTTGATTGGTGTTGATTATCAATTG
>NZ_JASLCN010000190.1 GCF_030151805.1 Fluviicola sp. | reverse complement strand
ATTTTTCTTCCAACGGCGGAACTACCTGGACACAAATTCTAACCATGAATACCAGCTCTACGAATACGGACATGTGTACTTACAATAACTCAAACACTGTGTGGTTGAAAGATGGTTCCTGGTCGCGTGTTTGTTTAACGGTATTTAAATCGACTACCTCTCCGGGAAATTACTACCTGGCAGCAAATGGCTCGTCTGCCCCATCCGGAATTATGGTCAGCAGTGCTTTTTTTACTTCTAATTTTCAATTCAGAATCCGGTACGTGCAATCTGCAAGTTGTAATGTTACTGCTACTACGCTTAATCCCGGACGTTATTTAGCTGTAGATTACCCGGTTGTTACTTCCGGGAATGAGATGATTCCCTGCGGAATTTCCTTTGCCAATATGTGCGGCTACGGTTTGGATAACAATGATGAAGGAGTTGGTTCTTCTACGCTTACAACAAACACCACGGCATTCGGAACCATGAAACGAAGTGTGAATCATGCCGAAAGAGGTGTGGAAATTTTTAACTCTCAGAACACCACTTTCGGAGCAAATAATGCCTCCGGATCTAATTTTTCGACCAATTATGATTTATGCAACGCGGAAGGTGGTGACCAGCAGTGCGTCGACTGGCAGGAAAACAACAATTCCTATGCAGCAGTTTACGAATGCGTAACGGATTGGGAAACTTCCGGGATATCATTGGCTTATTACAAAGGATCTACTCCTCAATCAACCACGATGACAAAAGTTACTACCGCTGGAAAAACAGCTGCTATCGGCTGGAGACACACAGCAACTTTGTATTCCAATTGTGGTGGTACTTCAGATTTAAATGCCGGATGCAACGGTTATATGTTCAAATCTGGATCGTTACCGACTCAATTTCCACGTGCATTTTATAATTTGGGAACCAATTCACTCGGGCAATCCTGGACAGTCTACGGAGCAACCTCATGTATCAATTACTTCAATGGCCCTATCTTCTCTCCCATTGCAATTCCAAAGGCTTTACCGGCTTCTCCCAACTACACAATCTGTAACGGAACGGATTTAGTTTTTACGGCTGATGTGGATTATTGCAGCACGAGTGGTTTTACCAGCTCAGCCACTGTCAGTATTACAGGTCCGGGAGGATTTTCGGAAACTATCAATGGCGGTTCAACCGGTTCTACTCCGATCACGCTTGCGGGTGAATATTTCTTAACAGGACACACTCCTGATTCCCCGGAACAATGCCTGGATTGCGGAAGAACAATCTGTGTTACAATTACTCAAACGGATATTGAAAGCTGTTTAAGTGCTTTGCCGGTCGGACTGAAGAACTTCAGATTGCAATCCAAAGAATCTGTGGTGGAATTGTTTTGGGAAACGGAAAGCGAAGCAAACAGTGACCGCTTTGAAATTGAACGTTCCGGAAACGGAAATGATTTTGTACGAATCGGGAGCACTCCCTCAAAAGGAAACAGTTCTGACCTTCAATATTACCGTTTTCCTGATTCAGAACCCTTAAACGGACTTTCGTATTACCGTTTGAAAATGATTGATCTGAACGGAAGCAGCCGTTATTCTTACATCATTTCCAATAAGTCGAATAAGGTCGCAATCCAGATCGTTCCGAATCCGAATAACGGCAGTTTTTTGGTTAGCGGATTAAACGGAACAAACAAACTGGAATTGTTTGATTTGCAAGGGAAGATCATTCAAACGAAAGAAACTAATGAAGAAATTGTTTCTTTTGAAACCAACCAGAAATCCGGAATTTATGTTCTTCGAATCAGCAGTTCAAAAGGAAATGAGGTATTGAGGGTTGTTGTGGAGTAAGACTTCTTACGCATTACATCATTCATTCGTGGCGATTTTATTCATTATCTCAATAGATTCAGGTGGCCGTGAATAATTTTCCTTTCAACACTGGTCGAAACCCTGAATTCAATGCGCCAGGTATATATTCCTTCGGGTGAAGGAGACCCGTTGTATGTTCCATCCCAGCCGATCTGCGGATCTTTCGATTCGAAAACGATTTCTCCCCATCGGTTAAAAATCTGCAGATTGAAATCGGAAGAATCGAGCCCTGAAGAAAAGATCGGGATGAAAATCCCGTTCATCTCATTTCCATCCGGTGTAAACGTATTCGGAACGTAGTAAATAAGTCCGCCTTCCATGTAAACGGTTCCATAAGCAACATCCGTGCATCCGTATTGGTTTGTAACCAGCAGGCTTGCCGTAAACGAGCGAAACTCATCCGAAGAGTATGTATGAACCGGAGAAACAAGATCAGAAGCAGTTCCGTCACCAAAATTCCATTCATAATGAATGCCTCCTTCTGAATTATTGATCATGGTCGTTGAGGGATTCTCCTGGTTCAGAATAACCGGAGACGGATGAAACGAGGCCAACGGAGCAGGATGAACGCAAACGATTGACGGGAAATTGGCAGAAGCTGAGCATCCTAAAGCGGAAACAACATCCACAACAAGGTCATAACACCCCGGATTTTCAAATGTCAGCTGCTGGTTACCACAACCATTCAAAACAGTTCCATCCGAAAAAGTCCAGGTAGAACCGGTACAATCAAGCGTGAGATTTGTAAATGTAACCGATAAAGGCGCGCAACCGGAAGTAGGCGAAGGCAAGACACTCACTACCGGAAGCGGATTGACCGTTATCAAAACTTCATCTGTGGCGGAGCACCCAGCACCCGGATCTGTGGCGGTAACGGTATAAACGCTTGTTGTCTGTGGTGAAAAGGGAACATCGTTTGTAACTCCATTGTCCCAACTGAAATTGATATTGCTTCCCGGTGAAACAGCATGTAATACCGCATTTTCGCCGATACAAATCGTTTGATCCGGACCAGCATCCACTGTCAGGCTATTCAAATTAACCAAAAAAGTATCTGTCACCCAGCAACTACTTGCACCAACTTTCACAGAAAGCCAGTATTCACCAGATGTTGTCACTGTAATCGTAGGTGTTGTTTCACCTGTTGACCACAAATAAGATGTTGCATTAATCGTGGGATCAACCACAACACTGAGTGCGCAAACTACGATATCCGGTCCCAAATCAATCGTTCCTGTTGGCGGTATATTACTTTCCGGTAAAGGCTTATTGAAAACATACACCGGTGAAAAATATCCGGAAGCTGCTCCATAGGATGAATTGCAACCCGAATTACCTATTACGGTTCCTACATCTCCGGGAATAAAAGAAGTCGTTACATTTGGAGGAATTGCACTGCCTGAGTATTGTATCGCACCGGTGCCGCCGCCACCGCCAGGACCGAAACATGATGGATAGGTTGTCATTTGATTTCCGCCGTCTCCACCTCCTACTCTCAGTATTAAATTCCCGACAAAGGAATTCACTTCCAAAGCAATCGTACCACCTGCACCACCACCACCGGATCCGTCACCGATACTGTTATAGGTACTCACTACATTTGCGCCACTTGATTCAATAAACATGTTGTTATTGGTGACAATGGTTGCCGCCCTGATAATAATGATTCCACCACCGTTCGAGCCGGAGCATCCAACATTGTCATTATAATCCGGAGAACCGCCGCCGCCGCCCATAAAAAGTCTTCCCAAGCCATAATGCAGTGCTTTTCCTCCTTCTCCACCAATGGGTTGTTGACCGCAAAATCCTGCCTGATCTCCGCCCCGCCCGCCTTTGCTTCCGTTTGAACCGCCACCACCACCGGAATTGTGTTTGTTTCCGCCGCCGCCGCCATTTGCCAATGCTCCACGACCACCATCCATTGCAGCACTCACTTCCGCGATTCCTTCTCCTTTTTGGGCACCATGTCCTGAAGAAACGGGATAATAGTAATCGGTAAAATTACCACAGCCTCCATCCGGATTTGAACTGGAAAAAGATCCGCGAAAACCAGTTCCGTTAGCCGAAACCGGAGCATTAATGGTCAATGTTCCGGAAACTTCCAAGACAAGAACGCCTCCTGTGCTTCCATTCCAGTTTTGCGGAAAAAGTGTCCCTGTAACTGTTGTATTGGTATATTGAGGGACACGAATCAGTTGAACGCGGCCTGCAACGTCATAACCATTCAGTAACTGAAACTGAAGTGTCACCGTATTTCCGGAAATTGCGGTGACATTGGCAAACTCGTAGTTCCCGCAATTGTTATAATTGGTGATGGTGCCGAAATTAGAACTATTGGAAAGATCAATCTCAGCTCCTTTCATTTGAATAATCAAGACACGATTTCCAACTGATAAAAACGAAGCATCAACAACCTGTAATTGATTACAGGAAACAGCTGTTACCGGAGTGTATTGATTAATCACTCCAGATATTTGCGCACGAAGATTACCCGGTGATAAACTGGCGGCAAAGAAGATCACAAATAGCAGCCAACATTTCATAGAAAAAATGGTTCTGTTTGTTATACAAAACGTATTTCACCAAAAAGTGTTGTGTTTATTTCACCAGAAATATTTAAACGCTGGAATCTTTTGAGCGATTGGGAGAAGATTGAATTTCTTCTGTTGGGAAAAATACATTAAACCAATACAAAATAGCCTGTTGAAAATAAATATGGGCATTTCATTATCAAAGAATGCATTCCACTCTTGATAATGAAATCCATTGCTCATCAGATTAGTCGTAAACTCCTTCCAGGTCGCTTCGTTCGTCTTTCGGAATGCGGAAAAGCAGGAATAAACCAACGATAAAGAAGAAAGCCACGGAAACCACTGAATAGCGGATGGATTCAAATCCGATTTCCATTAATCCGAAGAACAATGTTCCGGTAACAATCCCAATTTTCTCCGTTGCATCGTAGAATGAGAAGTAACTCGCGTTGTCTTCTGTTTCCGGCAGGTATTTGGAGTAAGTTGAACGCGCCAAAGCCTGAACACCTCCCATTACAATTCCGACTGCACACGCCAGGCAGTAGAATTCAACCGGAGTTTCTATCACAAAGGCAGCAGCACAAACTCCCAACCAGATTACAAGTGAAATTCCCAATGTTTTGACGTTTCCGATTCTTCCGGATAAACGAGACATGACAAAAGCTCCGGCTGCTCCTAAAAGCTGGATCAACAGAATCGCAATGATTAATCCGCTGTCGTCTACTTTTCCATCTTTTACCGGCCAGGCAATTTCTTTCTTCGCAAAGAAGGTCGCCATCAACATCACGGTCTGAACTCCCGTATTGAAAAAGAAGAATGAAGTCAGGTAACGTTTCAGGCGTTTCGTTTTACGGAATTCAGAGAACACACCTCTCAATTCCTTAAATCCTTTCCAGATATATCCTTTTTCCTTGATTCGGGTTGAAGTTGTATTTGGCAAAACGCGGTAGGTAAATTGCGAAAAGCCAATCCACCATAAACCAACCAATACGAAACAATATTGTACCGGCATGGCTTCTTTCAAATCAAGCGTATTTGGGTCGTCAAAGAAAGAGAAGATCGGAACTTTGATCAAAACCAAACAAAGGATTAGCAAAACCATCGAACCGAGATACCCCATGGAAAATCCACGTGCTGAAATCTTGTCGAGGTCTTTCTTATGTGCAATTTCAGGCAAATAGGAATTGTAAAACACCAAACTGTTCCAGAATCCGATACTTGCAAAGAAGAGCGAAAGCATGGCAATTTCCAATAAACCATCGCGCATCAGATCGGTGAAGAAATACAGCGAAATGCAGGACAAGGCTCCCAAATAACAAAAGAATTGCAGGAAACGCTTTTTATTTCCCCTGTAATCGGCGATACCGGATAAAAACGGTGACGAAAAAGATACAACCAGGAATGAAGCTGACAAAACGAAACTCATCAAGGCAGAATTCGGAATGTGCATTCCCAGGAAATCCACCATGACTTCTTCTCCTTTTCCCAATTGGGAAGGATCCAGATCTGCCCAGGCTTTCCCGATATTCTCCTGCTTTCCGGATAAATACTGTTTGGTAGTCATCGTGTCATAGAAAATCGGAAAGATCGCGGATGAAATTACAAGGTTGTAGACTGAGTTTGCCCAGTCATACATCACCCAGCCTTTAATGATCTTTTTG
>NZ_JASLCN010000401.1 GCF_030151805.1 Fluviicola sp. | reverse complement strand
GATTTGACTTTTCAACCGGATCAATTCAACTTTTTGATTGATCAAGGACAAGCATTAATGATTTATTCGACTATACATAAAGCAACTGTGAAAGTTAGGTGTCAGTTATTTTCATGTCTCTGGTTTTTTGTAGTATTGGAGACAAATTTGCGACATGATAGAACAACATAGAATAAATAACCCTGAAAAAATTGATAGGTCTTTCATTGATACTGAATTAAAGGCAGGAAAGCGAGTCATTATTCAATTTTCAGATAGAATTTATTCTGACAAAATATTGACAGAATTAGATACTTGTTGCCAGGAGTTTGATGACAATTTTATTATTCGTTTCTACGGTCATTATCAAAGTTCATTTGATTGTAAAACACTCTTAAAATTACCGAACGCAAAAGCGATACACCTGGATTGTTTATTGAAAGCAGACAATCTGGAATTCCTGACAGAACTAAAAAACCTTAGTCGTTTAAGTTTAGGCGTGTTTGAACTTGCAGACACAGAGATTTTTAGAGCACCTAATTTTTTCAAATTGAAAGAACTGACAATTGGTGAAACGAAAAGAAAAGGGATTAATTTGAAATATTTAGAAGACTACAAAGATTTGTCTTTTCTTATTGTTTGTGGACACACCAAAAATCTTGAAGTTGTTGGGAAGATCACGAACCTGAAGTTCTTAGGTTTAAACTCCGTTTCAAAAGTTTCAATAGCCTTTATAAATGAGCTTAAAAAGCTTAAATCATTACATTTTGTATTAGGCGGAAGAGAAAACATAAATGAAATTGAAGAAAATGAAATTGAAAACCTGGAGATAATAAGAGTTCGGGGATTCAATAACTTTACAAATGTTTCCAAATTTAAAAAACTCAAAAGCCTGAGAATCGAAGATCAGTTACAGTTAACCGAACTTCGATTCGAAAAAGACATTCCGACCTTAAAGGAGCTTCGAATAATTAATTGTAAAACATTTAGTATTCTAGTCGGGCTTGAAAAATTAACTGGTCTTAATGAGTTGAGAATTTACAAAACAGACATTCGGTTTGCTGAATTTATTAAACAACCTTTTTCTACTTCCCTGGATACATTTACTTTCTGCACATCGAAGCGGAAAATTGACAACGAAATCAGCAATAAGCTAATCGAATTAGGATATTCGAATGGGTTAGAAAAATGAATCCACCTGCTTTTAATAGTGTAAATACCTATTCGAATCTATTTCGACAAAACCGACTTTTCGAGTGGTTGGATTTGATTTCAGACTTGATGAGTTTAGTTCACTATTTCAAAAGTCTTTGTATTCGAAATTTGGAATAGGTCTACTTTTTTATTAGATTGAACTGAATTTTAATACACTATTCTATGAAAAAAATCACTTTATCTTTCTTTCTAATTACTTCCTGGGTTCTTTTAAATTCATTTTCGAACCAATCAACTAAAAAACTCCCAATGGGGAAGCCAGTACCAGTTAATTTTACACTAATGACATCAAATGGTTGCGGGATAATTGTCAATGGCACGGTTGATAATAGTACTTACAGTCCGAATTCATTTGTCGGAACCCTTACGCTTACAGGTGCTCCACCTTGTCCTAATGGAACTTTTCAATTTAATGGAAGATCAGTTTTAGGCGGAGGTGCTGGCGGGTCTTCTGATTATGTAGTAACTTTCTCACATAGTTCGATTTGTAGCAGTACTTCATTAGATTGGAGTGCAAATACAGGAAGCGATCCTGATATTGCTACTTTTTTAAATGATTACAAAACGGCAATACTGGAAGAAATCAAAGAAGATGCCGGATGTCCGTAATTTATTGGATTGGTTTCTAAAACTTCTTTTGAAATACTCAATTATAAAAGGGTGATTCTCAAGATCACCCTATTTTTTACTCTCTATCTGATATTTCGACAAAACCGACTTTTCGAGTGGTTAGATTTGACTTTTCAACCGGATCAATTCAACTTTTTGATCGACCAGGAACAAACACTTTTTAATTTGTTCAAATTCGAGTCGAAACCGACTTAAACCCATTTCGACGAAATCAACTTTTCGAGTGGACGAACCGACTCAGCCGACTATATGACCGACTCAATTCGATCGACAAACACCCTAAAACACTAGTAAAATCAGGTGTTTTATAAAGAAATGTTAAAATATCCGATCAATGTAACAATTGAAAATTATTGTCGTTGGAATGAATACCTGGCGTGTAGAACCTTTGCACGTTCCCCTAAATAAACGGGCAGTCCAAACGCCCAATTCAAAGGCTATCGCATAGATGATTAATTATTTAAATCAACGTGCTATGGCAACATTCACAAAAAGCAACACATTCTTCGGAGTGAACACCGGACAGGAAACCCCATGTCTATCCGGTTTGACAATCGGCACACCTTTGAACCGATTGGAAAAAGGCAAGCAACTTAATATTAACCGTGATGGGTTCGAGAAATGGCATTTATACTCTTGAAGAGTATCTTGCACTAACCAACAAAGAAATCATGAGCAATAACAGCAGACTCCGTTCTGTTATTTGTCATCATGAACCTGAAATTACATGGCATGAAGCCACCACCAAAGCCCAGGAATTGAAAAGGACCGGAAAAGTAAACGAATACCTGGATTCTGTCCGAGAGGATTTCCGTCAGACAGAAGAGAAAGAAAGCACGAGCGAGCCACCGACAGACTCCGGATCAGGCAACAAGCCTAATCTGACGATTTACCAAAAAAATTACGATAGACTGACTTTAGTCGCACCCGGATTGTATTTGAAGTTGAGAGATTTCAACGGAGAGTACATTTATGGAAAGGCGTTAAAAACGGGCTACCTGGATTTTTACCTGGAAGTACTCCGTCACGAAGGAAACAAATTCTATATCGGGATTTCCCAGCATGACAAAACCGAAAGCGGTAAACTCGTTCCCGCTCCTGAGATGGAAATTGTTCTTGACATCGAAAAGAAAACCGTTGAAGCACTGAAATACAAAGATGCGCACAAAGACATTGAAATTTATCAGGACTTACAGGGTCGGAAATTCACAGACAAAAACGAAAAAAGATCACAAAACAGGTTTTTAGGCGATTGGTTGAAAAAACTTCGAAATCGCGGGCAGAAAGTCAAATGGAGTAAAAAAGATTCAAAAGAAGTTCCGGAAAGTTTCATTGTAGACGAATACAAAAAAAATGTTTCCCAGGAAACAGAACTTCGCCTTGTTCCTCCTACCGAAGACACCGGGAAAGTGGAAGAAAAAACAAAACCAGAAATCGAAACAAAAGGAGATCGGGAAGAGTCGGAACTTGCAAAAATAATCCCTCTCAAAGCGGGCTACACGGAAAAGGAAAAACAAGAAATGTTAGAGCGGTTTATGCGTGTCGTTACGCTGAATCATCGGAAAAATTTCAAAACGATTGCATCCGAAGCCCTAAGTATTATCAACTCTGGTAAAACAGTTCCTTTTTTGTTGGATTCCTGGGATAAATTAAAAGACAGGGACTACAATCATTTGATTGAACTCAATTACTTCCGGCTCAATGTCATTGTACCAAATCTTTTAGAAGTATTGGCACAATCAGGCGGAGTAATC
>NZ_JASLCN010000384.1 GCF_030151805.1 Fluviicola sp. | reverse complement strand
GGTTGTTCAACTTCCGGTTTCGGAATTTCAGGGGTTTCTTCTTTACTGAATAAATCCTCTGTCCAGTTTTCCGTTGTTATCGTGATCTTTTTTTCCTCTTTTGTCGGTCTGAAAAGGCTGGAAGCTGCCCATAGTCCACCAATTCCGATAAAGAAGCCAAGGAAGATCAATAACAAACGTTTGTCATAATCCCGACGAATTTTATACGCACCGTATTCCTTGTTGCGGTTTTCAAATACGGTTTCATTTCTCTCTCTGGAGGTAACCATTTGCCACGATCTGGAAGAGAAGTAATCATAGAGCGAAAAGGCTACGATGATTGACATGATTGAAAGTGTAAGTACCATGATTTGGTTTTTTTAAGTTATTATCTAAAACGTAATTCCAAAGGCCTTTTGATGGTTTTACTATATTCTAATCTAAGTATTCTTTCGACTCGTTTCTTGAAAAGAATTTTATCTGTTGATATGTCTTATTTAAAGGTGGTTTGAAGGAATTGTGTGAATTTAGAGGCTTTGAAATGAGGTGTTTTCGAATTGGGTGAAAGACTTCTAACCGGTTTAAAAGGTTGAAATTCCGGTAGCTATCGGAATCAAAAGCTCAAAGGTGGAATATTTTGAAAGTTTGAACCTTTCTTACTTTTGAACACCTTGAACTGATTTTCTGCTGAGAGAATTTGTCTTTAAGAAAGGAACGCGATGTAAGGAATGATTGGCACGAATTTGGTAAGTTTGGCGAAAATTTAAATAAGAATCTATGCGAGTATTAATTGTTGCCGGTTTTTTGGGAAGTATGGCTCTTTCCGGGAATACATTCGGACAATATGAAAAGGTATATTATAACGATACCACATTTGAAACGGATAGCTATAAAGTTGAAATCGATAACATCGTTGCTTTGCCGAAAGAGGTGAAATTCCGAATGACAATCACGAACAAAACAAGTGATTGGGTATTGTATAATTCGGAAGAAAGTAAAATCGAGCTTGGAGGAAAAAGCCTGGATACAAAAGATAAATACATTTTGATTGCTCCGCACGACAGTAAGAAGAAAGTCATGCGCGCAATAGGAGCGAACCTGAATAATGCCCGTTCTTTCAATTTTGTATGCGAAGGATTTTACAAAGTAACATTGAAGGAAGCTGTTGTAACACCGGAATTTCGTTTACCCGCTTCCAATAATGAATTTGTTGCGGGAAACTTTAAAGTAACCTTGGTGAATACCTTGAAAGAAACCGGAAGAACGGATGTGAAATTCAAGATAACATATAATGGTGAAGGGTTGGCGTTTATTTCCCCGGCGAAAATCTCGGTAAAAATGCCTGATGGGAATCTATACGCTACTTCAAGATCAAAAGCTGATGTTGTTGCATTGAAAAAGGGAGAAACAGAATCCATTCAGGCTTCCTGGGATCGTATGGAAGGAGGATCTAAAATGGATATGCAGATGGTTGAAATGCTGATTCACTTTGAAGGAGTTTTCCAGGAAAGTTCGCAAACGAAAATGGATCGGGTGGTTCTTCCGTTACGCTGGAATGATGCTTTGACAATGGGAAAGAAGTAGTTGAAAAAAATAATTGAATGAAAGCTCCGACGATAAATGTCGGGGCTTTTTTTATGCTCTGAAGTTCTGTTTGGAGTTTTGGATAGGGGGGAGAGTGGGTTTGGAATTGAAATGTATTACTGACTTACTAAACGTTTAGACACAATTTTATAAAATTGTAAAATTGTTCCCGTTCCGTTGAATCTTTTAAAAAAGAGTTTTGCCCGGCAGTTTAGACGATGATTGGTCAGAAACGTGGAATTTAAAATGGACCGATTAAACGAAAAGCCTGATGCACGGCGAAAATAGATTGTAAAATTCCACTGATCCCAACGAATCCCTTGCCGGGACAAGTTGCGCAAATATTAGTGGCGCTTACTCCCGAAACTTCGAAACCACAATTTGATTAGCGAGTCCGGCCTGTCCCGATTCATTTCGGGAGTAAGGGAGTATTCCTAAAAAGAAAAGCCGGGATGAAAATTTTTCACCCCGGCTTTTTTATAATGATTTCAGAATTTACTTCTTGAAGTATGCTTTCGCCTGAACATCGTTCGGATCCAATTCCAATACTTTGTTCCACATCTCGTCAGCTTTCACTTTGTCTTTCATCGGAGAGTTTACGTAGTAATCTCCTAAGTATTTTGAAGCTTCGATGATGTAAGCTTTGTATGATCCCGAAGCAATATCTTCCGGAGAAAGAGCAGCAAGGAAATCTTCATACTGTTGTTTTGCTAAATAAGTCTTCGCTTTCGGATTATTGTCCAACTGAACGCGCGCTCTTGCTTGCCAGAAATGTCCACCAGGGAAGGTCGGTGAAGTAGCAACCAAACGTCCGAAGATAGAATCCGCCATTTTGAAATCTTTTGGACCGAAGTAGTAAGCACGACCGAAATCATAGTATTCGATAGCTTGCATTTTGGAAGGATATTGATTCATCTTCGCTGTGTAAACCTCGATTAATTTCGGATAGTTCTTCTTCTCAGCATACAATTTCGCGATATCGGAAAGGTACTCCGCAGCTTTTGCCGTATCAATAGATGCCGCCAGATAATATTGCTCGATTGTTTTATCTTCTTGTCCTAATTTGTCGTAAATCAAACCACGGTATTTGTAATCGATAGAAATGATCTTGTCTTTTGAAGCAATTTTAAGGAAGTTGTCACTTTCTTTCAATGCCTGAACATAACGCAAGCTGTCGCCTGATTCGTTGCACTCATACAAAGAGTAGAACAAC
>NZ_JASLCN010000379.1 GCF_030151805.1 Fluviicola sp. | reverse complement strand
CAGCAAGTCTCGTTGGAGGAATCCTGCTTCTATTTGCCAGTTTAGAGGCAGGATTTGGTCTTTGTATAGGTTGTATTGTTTATCAACAACTAGCAAGATTTCGTTGATTCAATTTGAATAACCCTTAGATTCATATAAATTAACAAGCAGAAAAGGCTCTTCCATTCGGTTGAGCCTTTTCATTTTTGGAGTGTTCATTAATTCCTTAATTACATTTTATGTAATCAACATCAAATTTTATCATTCTTTTGTTGAGTCCCCCTCCAGCAATATCTCTGAAATTATGAATTTTAGAGACCCCAAATCCAGTAGGAGCAGACGCATTGGCCTGACTAACAGCATTACTCCAAATGTAATTTTGGGTTGCGATTGTTACTGGTGCAAAAGAAATCAGATACAAAGTGCCTCCAGTACTATTCGCCACAACTTTGTCGATTAAGTAAGACATACTGATATTACCTGCACAAAGAGAAATATTACAATCTCCCACCTCATTCAAATCTACCACTGCTGCTTGTACGTCGTCAGCATCCCTCCAGGGAGAACAGTTTAAACTCTTGGTTACATTCTCAGTATTCTTCGGAGATTTTGTGGAATTTGTCGGAGCTACCGATTCTTTTTTGCAGGATAAAAAACCGGCACTAATAAACAATGATAAAAAAATAATCTTTTTCGTAAATTGGGTTTTAGACGTGAATAATTAAGTCCAATGTATGTATTCCTTTGTCTCATCATACTACCGCAGGATCAGTTTTTGGCACATCCGCATTTTCCATAGAACAAAAAAGGCGTCCAAATAATGAACACCTCTTTTAGTAGTTAACATTCAAAAGCAAGCTTAGCTTCCGCCACCACCGCCTGTACATTTTTTGTAAGTAATATCATACTTCATGGTATTCGTTAAGAGCATTCCGACAGATATTACCTGGATTCTGAAATTATGAATACTTGCCAAAGTATATCCCGACGGAGCCATAAAAGTAGCCTCACTCACCGCTTGGTTCCAGATAACATTTTGATCCGCAATCAGTATTGGATCCCAGTCGGAAAGATACATCGGATTTGAATTACCTGTTTCGTGAACAGTGATGTTGTTAATGTTCAAAGTAGTCTGAGTTCCCGAACAACTGGATGTATTACAGAATCCGACGTCATTCAGATCTGCCGCCGCTTCGGTACATCCGAACACATCCCGCCAAGGCGCGCAATGAAGTGTTTTGGTTGTGTTTGTACTTCCTGGATTTTTGTGTGGTTTCACAACAGGTTTAACCTGTTCTTTTTCGCAGCTTGAAATACTTAAAAAGAGCGCTGCTGTCACGGTGACCATTCCGGTCAACTTTTTGATTCGTGCGTTCATAATTTGAATATTATAGTGAATAATTAACATTGAAATTCATCAATTTCTCTAATTTCCACACTACCGCAGGATCAGTTTTTGGCACATGACTATTCCGTAAAAACAAGCCGGGACAGAAAATTTTCCGCCCGGCCCATACTATTTACTTTATTTTCACTGAAGTGGATTTAGCTTTCGCCTCCACCGCCTCCTCCGGTGCATTTAATGTAGGTAATGTCGAATCTCATTCTATAAACTAAGAATGGTCCACTTGCAACTTCCGTTCTGAAATTATGAATACTGGACAAGCTAAAGCCAACAGGAGTGTTCGTAATTGCCTGGCTGACAGCATTACTCCAAATAGCATTTTGATCTGCAATTGTTACTGGTGTAAAAGCCAAAAAATACACGATTGCTCCCGAACCATCTCTTACAATCATATTATTTGAATAAGAATACGTCGTTGTCCCACCACTGCATAAAGAAGTATTACAAATTCCCACCGCATTCAGATCGATTGCTGCAGCATCTGCATCTGCGGCATCCCTCCAGGGTGCACAATGCAATCCTTTCGTATCTGAAGTTTGAACTGTTTTTTTGGAAGGCTCCGGAGTGATCTGCTCTTTTTTACAGGAGGACAACCCAATACTGATAATTGCAAACAAGAAAATAATCTTTTTCATAAATCGAATTTTAGATGTGAATAATTAAGTTCAATGTATGAATTCCTCACCCTTTCCTCCTACCGCAGGATCAGTTTTTGGCACATCCGCATTTTAAACGCAACAAAAAAGCCATCCGTTAATAACGGATGGCTTTCTGATATTTTTAAGCTTATACTTAAGCCAGTTTTCTTGCAACTTCTACTTCTTCGTAAGCTTCAACCAAGTCACCGATCTTAATATCGTTGAACTTATCAATGTTCAAACCACACTCGTAATTGTTTTTCACTTCTCTTACGTCGTCTTTGAATCGTTTCAATGATCCTAGAACCCCTGTGTGAATGACAATTCCATCACGGATAACGCGAATTTTAGAAGAGCGCTTGATGATTCCGTCTGTAACGTAACATCCTGCAATCGTACCCACTTTTGTAATGTCAAACGTTTCACGGATTTCAGCAGTACCGATTACTTTCTCTTCGATATCCGGAGATAACATTCCTTCCATCGCAGCTTTCAATTCCTCGATCGCTTTGTAGATTACAGAGTACAAACGGATATCGATTTGCTCTTGTTCCGCCAATTTACGTGCCGCAACGGATGGTCTTACCTGGAATCCGATAACGATTGCATCTGATGCAGAAGCTAAGTTCACATCGGCTTCAGTAATCGCACCAACTCCTTTATGAACGATGTTCACCTGAATTTCTTCTGTTGAAAGTCTCAATAAGGAATCCGATAGCGCTTCGATAGATCCGTCCACGTCACCTTTCACGATCAGGTTCAACTCCTTGAAATCACCGATTGCCAAACGACGACCGATCTCATCCAGGGTAATGTGTTTGTTCGTACGAAGACCTTGCTCACGATACAACTGCTCTCGTTTGGTAGCAATTGCTTTCGCTTCGCGCTCGTCATCCATCACGTGGAACGTATCTCCTGCGGATGGTGCACCGTTGATACCCAAAACGGATACCGGTTGTGCAGGACCAGCTTCTTTCAAAGCAACTCCGTGCTCATCATGCATTGCACGAACACGTCCGTAGTTACGTCCTACCAGTACGACATCACCGACCTTCATGGTTCCGGCGTGTACCAACATGTTTGTAACGTATCCTTTTCCTTTATCTAAAGAAGATTCGATTACGGTACCAACTGCATTTTTATTTGGGTTCGCACGAAGATTCAAAATCTCCGCTTCCAACAATACTTTGTCTAATAACGCATCAATATTCAAGTTCTGTTTTGCAGAAATTTCCTGACACTGGTATTTTCCACCCCACTCTTCTACTAAGATATTCATAGCAGAAAGTTGCTCGCGGATCTTGTCCGGATTTGCTCCCGGCTTATCAATTTTGTTAATCGCAAATACCATCGGAACTCCTGCAGCCTGAGCATGCGAGATTGCTTCTTTTGTTTGAGGCGTCACGTCATCATCTGCTGCAACAATGATAATTGCGACGTCCGTTACCTGAGCACCACGAGCACGCATCGCCGTAAAGGCTTCGTGACCCGGTGTATCTAAGAAAGTCATCTTACGACCATCTTTCAAAGTCACAGAGTATGCACCGATATGCTGTGTAATTCCTCCGGCTTCACCGGCAGTTACGTTTGCATTACGGATTTTATCCAATAAGGAGGTCTTACCGTGGTCAACGTGTCCCATTACCGTAATGATCGGCGGACGTTCGATTAAGTCTTCTTCTTTATCTTCTACTTCCTGAATGGCTTCCTGAACATCAGCAGAAACGAATTCTGTTTCGAATCCGAATTCTTCAGCCACGATTTGAATCGTTTCAGCATCCAAACGCTGGTTAATTGAAGCAAAGATTCCCAATGACATACAAGCCGAAATAACCTGAGTTGGGGACACGTTCATCATCGACGCCAATTCTGACACGGTAACGAACTCTGTCAGCTTCAAGATTTTTTCCTGAAGTTCTGCTTCCATTTGTTCCATTTCACGACGTTGCGCACGATCATCCCGTTTTGCACGACGGTTTTTGGAAGCTTTGGATTTACCTCCCTGAGAAGATAAACGAGCCAATGTATCTTTAATTTCTTTTTGGATATCCTGTTCGGAAACTGCTGGTTTGTCAACCGGCCCTCCTTTTCGGAAGTTGTTTCCTCCTCCGCGGTTGAAGTTTCCTCCACCCGGACGGTTTCCACCTGGACCGCCTTGTCCGCCAGGACGATTTCCGCCTTGTCCTCCCTGACCACCACCTTGTGGGTTTGTTCCCGGAGTTTTGGCTACGTCAACTTTCTTAATGCGTTTGCGCTTCTTGCGATCGTCACCAGGACGGGAAGAACCCACTGATTTTGGTTTCTCAACCGGTAACTCGATTTTACCGAGAACCGTTGGTCCTGACAATTTAGTGCGTTCTACGCGAATTGTTTCTATTTCTTTCGGAGCATCAGGAGCCGGAGTTGGCGTTTCCTTTGCTTTTACTTCCTCTTTTTCAGGCGCAACAGGAGGCTTCGGATAATCGCTCTTGTCGATTGGTCCGTCCTCTTTTTTGCGCTTATCCGGTCGGGTTTTTGTGTTCAACTTATCTAAGTCAATCTTCCCGATCACCTGAATTCCTCCACCTTCATTACTATTGCTATTGCTGGTAGGAGCAACCGGCTCTTCCACAACAACTTTAGGAGTCTCTTCAACTGGTTTCTCAACAACAGGTTCCGGAGTTTCAATTTTCTCTTCGACCTTTGGAGTTTCAACTTTTGGAGTAACAACAGGGGCAGTTTTTACTTGTTCCAATACTTTGCTGTCAAAGTCGTCCTCCTCATCCTGAGCTTTCGGTTCGTCTTTGATATCACGCAAGGTAATGGTTTCACGTTTCTCTCTTTTAACCGCCGACATTTTGGATTGCTCCTTTAAATTTTGATCCGCGGCAAATTGAGTTCGCAACATGTCATACTGCTCCGGATCCAACTTCGTATTTGGATTGGAGTCAATAGCTTGTCCCTTCGACGCCAAAAAATCGACGATCGTAGAGATTCCTACATTCAACTCTCCTGCTGCTTTTCCTAAACGCTGTGTTTTACCAGACATATATTATTTGCTTCTTTTTAATTAATGTTCAAACCGATTACTACCGGAATGAACCTTTTTCGCTGTGTAAAGATAGTTAGTGTTAGCCAGATTTAGGTGAAAATCGGTCAGGTATTTTTCTCCTGACCGAAATCACTGTCTGTTTTATTCTTTTAAAGCCCTCTTTTTTGCTTCCGCGTTACCGCTTCTCACATCATCAAAAGCGTTGTGTTTTCTTCGTGTTTCGCAAACTACGTTTCCCTCGTGTGGCGCAATTTGTTATTGCTACACTCGGTCTTCGCAAACTGCGTTTTCCCTCGTGTGACGCAATTTGTCATTGCTACACTCGGTCTTCGCAAACTGCGTTTGCTCTTATTCAAATTCTGAGCGAAGAATACGCAATACTTCTTGTACTGTTTCTTCTTCCAGATCCGTACGTTGAACCAAATCTTCCACTGTCAATTCCAATACAGATTTTGCTGTATCACAACCAACTGCTTTCAATTCATCCAAAATCCAGCTATCGATTTCATCTGCGAATTCTTCTAAGTCAACGTCTTCGTTGTCAGATTCACCATCGCGGAATACATCAATTTCGTATCCGGATAATCTTCCTGCCAAACGGATATTGTACCCTCCTTTTCCAATTGCCAACGAAACCTGGTCCGGTTTCAGGAATACGCTTGCACGCTTCTCTTCTTCGTCGATTTCAATATTGGTAATTTTTGCCGGTGACAATGCACGCTGAATAAACAATTTCGGGTTATTCGTGAAATTGATTACGTCAATATTCTCATTGCGCAACTCACGAACAATTCCGTGAATACGGGAACCTTTCATTCCGACACAAGCTCCAACCGGATCAATACGATCATCGTATGATTCAACTGCTACTTTCGCTCTTTCTCCCGGTTCACGTACAATACGCTTAATGGTGATCAATCCGTCGAATACTTCAGGAACTTCCAATTCGAATAAACGCTCCAAAAATTCCGGTGCGATCCGTGAAAGGATAATAACCGGTGAACTGTTACGCATATCCACTTTCGATACAACCGCACGGATAGATTCTCCTTTTTTGAAGTAGTCAGATGGAATTTGCTCTGATTTCGGAAGGATCAACTCATTGTTTTCATCATCCAATACCATGATTTCTTTCTTCCAGACCTGATAAACTTCACCCGTGATAATTTCACCGATACGCTCTTTGTATTTCTTGTACAAGTGGTCTTTCTCCAATTCCAAAATGCGGGAAATCAAATTCTGGCGCAAAGACAAAATATTTCTTCTTCCGAAGTCCGCAAAACGGAATTCTTCTGATACTTCCTCACCGATTTCGAAATCCGGCTCGATCTTAATTGCATCTGAATAAGCGATCTCTGTGTTTTGATCTTCTACTTCACCATCAGCAACAATTTCTTTGTTCACGAAAATCTGAACGTCTCCTTTATCGATGTTTACAATCACATCGATGTGCTCATCTGTGTTGAATTTCTTCTTCAACATGGCACGAAATACGTCTTCCAATACGTGCTGCATCGTTTGTTTGTCGATGCTTTTGAGTTCTTTGAACTCGGAAAACGATTCTACTAGTTCCAAGCTGTTCATAGCTTCTTATTTAAATGAAATAACAATTTTTGCTTCGTTTATATCTGAAAAGGCAATCTTGTTTTCGATCACCACCAGTTCCTTTTTCTTTTTGCCTTCAACCGCTTGTTTTTCTTCACGTTTCAGTACCACTCCGGTTTCATCAACAGCAATCAATGTTCCTGTTGCTTTTTCCTTTGATTTCAGCTTCACATCCAAATCACGACCGATGTTTTTCACATACTGGGCATGAACGCGTAAAGGCTTATCCAACCCTGCGGAAGAAACATGCAATTCGAAATCCGCATCCTCGCGATCCAGGTTGTGTTCAATGTTTCGGGAAACAGACATGCAATCTTCGATCGACACGTTTCCTTCTGTTTTATCCAACTCCAAGCGGATCACGTTAGAAGCACTGATCGTCAACTCCACAATAAACAAACGTTCATCGCGGTCTTTGATTCGTTCTTCGGCTAATTCTCTTACTTTTTGTTTTGAAATCATATGAGATAAAAAGAGGGGACTTGCGTCCCCTCATTCGTGTTTTTTACTTAAATGTGATGCAAATATACGCAAATTTTATTGAAAACCAAAAATTAAACACTGTTAATTTGTTGTAAGCTAAATACCTATTCTGCTTCAAGGTCTCTTGACATGCGTGTTCTACAAAATGTCCGTTCAGTTCAAATGTGAAGATTCCGCTATTAACAAGGAAGCTATCGGCTTATTGCAAAATCCCTAAAACCCAATTTCCCAATATTGGGACGAATCTAAAAATCAATAAGTTACAAGCAATACCTTTCTCAAATCACCCGATACACACATCCTCTCAGGAAGAGAGCATCCTGATTATATTCTTCTCTGAAATCAACACAAGCAATTCATAGAACAATATTCCAACGATCCTAAGCGTTGTAATAAAGTCTGAGAGTGTTATGCCCTATTTATACCTGTACTAATGAAAACCATTGAATTAAAATCTCCCCAACTGCAAGCGACCATTTCATTGAATGGTGCAGAACTCATCTTTTTCGGAAAGAATCCGCGTTCAAATGTTCTCTGGTCCAAACAAACGGCTCATTGGAACCGCGTGGCGCCGAATCTTTTCCCGATTGTCGGAAGATTACTGAATGATTCTTTTACCTTTCAGGATAAATCTTACACACTTTCACAACACGGTTTTGCACGCGACCGGGAATTT
>NZ_JASLCN010000345.1 GCF_030151805.1 Fluviicola sp. | reverse complement strand
CGCGTGACCAATTTTCCTGGTGGATCAATATGCCGTTTTCGCCCCAGAATTTCCACACTCCGTGTTTCAATCCTTTTTTGAAAACTCCTCTTTCCGCCAGTTGATTATTCTTATAGAATGATTCGTACTGACCATTCAGCAAACTGCCCGAACTTCCGCCCTGGGTAGCAAGAATTTTTTGCGACTTGAACCAGAAATAGATCTTGTCCGGGTGGTGTTTTTTCAGTTGACTGTCGTCCGTGTCGAGGACGTGGAAAACAATGGATTTATTGTCTTGTTTAATATGGAATTTGTTCTCAATTTCAAATTTCTGAGCCTTTCCAGCGAATGGGTAAACGAACAGTAAACAGATGGTTAAGCATCGTTTAACTGACTTGAAGACGGTGAAATTGGTTGATTGAAACATCTTTTGTTTTTTTTCCAAAAGTAGTATTTTAATATGAAAGAATTGGATACCTTTGCGGTTGAATTTTACCTGATTTTCTTCAGGTTTCATTTGATTTTTTTGAAATTAAAGAATTGTATATCATTTTTCATGAAAAACCACCTTATTCTTGCGTTGGTACTTTTAGTATCACCATCATTATTTTCTCAGTTGGATAGTTTAGCCGCTGAAGTCCATCTTGTTCAAAATACAGATTCGCTGAACTCACGAAGTCCATTGTTATCCTTGGAAGTGTATCTGAATGATATAAGTGATTTTGGAGCCTTAACGGTTCGCGTTTTTGAAGGGAATTCTCAAAACCCAAGGGCTGTTTTTTACGGGGCAAAATCAGATATTGAATCTCAAAACTTAATCAATGGTAACAATATATTGATTCAATTTCCAAATCTGGATGATAACAAGTCATATAACCTTTTTATTGAAGTGCAGAATACAGCGATGATTTATTTAAAATCACTCAGCTTGAATTATCAACCAAATTAATCATCATTTTACTTATGAAAGGAAAGAATTTCCAGGTTTTATTACTGCTTTTGCTGATGTCAATAAATTTCGCATTCGCTCAGGGTATTATTTCAACTTCATTCAATGCCACTGAAGATGCCTATACGATGAGTACGACTGCTTATGAGGGACTGAATTTTGGCAGCTCTGAAGCACTTACTCTCGATGGTGTTCTTATTTCCTCAAGACCCATGGTACGTGCTGCTGCAAGATCTTTCCTGAAGTTTGATTTATCGACGATTCCGTCTAATGCAATTATCACTTCCGCGACCCTTCGCTTAAGCGCCAGAGGTACAGAGGGAATTGCGGCTGCAAATTCTACGGAGTTGTATGTAGATCTGGTGAATACGGATTGGGCTGAAAGTACAATCACACATAATTCGGGAATCTCAAACAATACAATAGCCGCTACAGTAACCATATCTAATTCTGTGAGTTATCCGGTTTCGGGAGGGACGCTTCTGTACAGGGTATTTGATGTGAAGAACCAGGTTCAGGCTTTGGTTGAACAACGCATTCCGAATTATGGCTGGAGAATTAGAAGAGACGTGGAAGGTGGATTACAATTGACCGCGACTTATCATTCCTCAGAAACTACAACCACCCCTACCAATAATTATGTGCCTAAACTGGATGTCAGTTACTACATTCCCATGTCAGTGAGTTCCGCGATGATTGTTCAAGCAAGTACAACAACCTCTACAGACGGTTCCATTTCTCCGGTTATTGTCAATGGGTCATCATCAACCAAAAGTTATCAATGGTTTAATTCTACGAATTTAACTACCCCGATTGCCACGACAACGAATTTAAGTAGTGTGAAATATGGGTGGTATGGTTTGAAAGTTACGGGAACAGAACCCGGTGATATTATGTTTTATGGGTTTATTGTTGGGGTTAAATGTACTACTTTCAGTATCATATTTAACCCCAACAATAGTGATTATATCGATGATGCAACTTACAGTGACAGAATAGCAGGGTCGGGAACTACGGCATTGTTTAACACACAGTTAAATAATGGAAATGATGTCAGTTTGATCTCTGCGGAACAACAATTTAATCAATTTGAAAGCTTGTTGCGTTTTCGGCTTTGGTTTGATCCTAACCTGAGTTTTAATGTGGCAAACTTAACCCTTTATGGGAACGCCCATAACCCAGCTGACAGGGCAAACACTTCTAATTTGAAGTTGGTGAATGCTCCTTGGGCAGAAATGTCAGTTGCTTATACGAATAAACCAGCATCGCTTTCCAGTCCTTCGGTTGGAGTCCCTTCTGTTGGAGCAGGAAACACAAATGTAACTGTTAACATTGCAAACCTTGTTAACAACTGGAAGCTGAATAATACACAAAATTACGGCTGTCATTTGCAGTTGATTTCCTATATGGGAACGAATACATTGATGCAGTTTCATTCTTCTGATGCTACTTCAGGTTCGAAACCAACACTGAACATGAATATTACCTCAAATGACTGTTCGACGAATCAGAATTTGTACTATGTTCCGAAGGAAACCGTAGGGCCGGATATCGCAGATTTGCCGGCTGACAGGAAACTGAAGATCCGTTACAAAGATTATTTTGACACGGATAATAATCTAAACTACTCCATTAAATGTTTGAATGATGATTCTTCGGTTGCCGGACCTTCAGTAACAAAAACGGACTATACCAATTGGATCGTAATCAATTTGTCGTCTGCAGGCTTGATTGCAAATAATATTTACCTGTTGGAGTTAACGGATAGCAGTGGGAAGAAAGAATATTTGAAATTCAAAGTAATTTAAAAAATGAAGAAGATCATAATTATAATACTCCTTCTGGGAGTTGGATTGGGGATTTTTGGTTTGGGATGGTATTTAAGTTCTAAAAAAGAGCAAGTGCGTTATGTTTCTATGTCAAAAGTGTATTTGGAGTCCGACTACTATAAAAAATTTCAACAGGATTTGAAAGCTTTGGAAACACAAAGTAATGCTCAATTGGCAGGCATTCAAAAAGACATCCGGGATTATAAAGCTGCCGGTGCTGAAGCTTCTTTTATTAAGGAGATGGAAGATGAACTTCTGACGAAGCAGGAAGAACTCACACGTCAGTACGAGGAAAAGTCCAAGCAGTTTGATGAGATTATTTGGGGGGAGATCAACCGGTCAATCTCTGAATACGGGAAAAAACACGGGATTGATTTTATTCTCGGAGCCAAAGGAGATGGAAATATCATGTATGCTTCGGATCGTTGTGATATCACCAATGAATTGATTGAATTTATTCATAAACAAAAATAATGAGACGTTTTTGTTTTCTGGTTTGGATAGTCCCATGTCTGGGTTTCATTTCATTTGATGAAAAGCAGCCATTTGATGCATTCAAAGACTGGTATGCTTCGAACAAGGAAATGTTACTTTTTAAAACAGACTTTGACGGATTGAACTATCAGCTGCGCTTCAATCCTGCTGAGTTGAAATTAATGGCTGCTATTTTGAGAAAAGAAGTTACTAAGGAAAAAAAGGACCTTCAAAACTGGTATAAACAAAACGATGCTTATGATGAGTTTTCGTTTAAAATTTCTTCGGGTGAAAAAGACCTTTTAATTCAATACTCAGATGATAAAGAAATGTATAATCAAAAGCTATTTTACTTAATAGAATCTGCTCAGTTTGATTTTTCGATTGTCCGAAAACTGGATACGATTTCGCCGACCCATTACCAGTTTGAGAACAACTATGGGAATGCCCCATTTATAAGCATTTATTTAGCTTTTGAGAAAGCTCAAAAAGACAACCCTGTCAAAGAATTTATATTCAACGACCAGGTATTTGGAAATAGAATAATTCCCATTGATATACAAAAATTAAACACCCTGAATATTCCTAAAATCAAGTAACATGATTCTTAAAATTAGAGAGAACAAATTTTCAAAATCGATTGTGTTTTTACTGATCGTGCAATTGCTTATTGATTCAACCGGATTGAATTATGCATTGGCAGGAGATGGCGGACCAACACAGCCTGAAGTTCATTCATTTGAACCGATTGGTACGAACCAGATGGTTGATCCGTTTACCGGAGATTTTACGTACAATATTCCTTTATTCAATCTTCCCGGGCCAGATGGTGGTTATCCGGTCAATCTGGCGTATCACAGTGGGGTGCAAATGGACCAGGAGGCAAGCTGGGTGGGGCTTGGCTGGAATATTAACATGGGAACAATTAACCGTCAAGTAAGGAATTTACCGGATGATTTTGATCAGGATGTTGTGAAAATTAAAACGGATCAGAAACCGAATTGGACGGTGACTACTGGTAGTAAAGCTAATTATGAAATATTTGGAATCGATTTTTCTCCTGTTGCAGCGGCTGCTACGATAGGTACCGGAGTAAATTATTATTACAATAATTATCGTGGATTCGGTTATTCGACTGATTTTGGATTATCTCTCAAAATAAGAAAAATTTATAGTGATGGAACTGGATCAAAAATGAGTGGAGATCTGGGATTTAATACGAAAATAGATACCAGAGAAGGTGTAAGTGGTGATGTTACGCTTGGATTCAGTCAAATGAATCCAAATAATAATAGTGCGAAAAAGTCACTAAGTGTTTCAACCGGATTTGATAAAAATGGTTGGCAACGTGCTCTCATCATTCAAGGTGCTCTGGATATGAAACGCAGTAAGAAGAGGGTAGATGAGTATGGGAATAGAAAAAGACAGAGTTTATCGGGTGGTAATTCACTGAGTTTTGCTCAACCTCTTGTGTCTGTTACTGCTCCGCAAGCGATGAGAGGAGGAAGTGGAGATTTCAAAATTGGCACAGGAGTCAATCTTTTTGGTAATTTCTTAAAGGCGGAGATTTCGATTGGATTTGAATCAAGTAAATTAAAAAATAAAGGAAAGGAAGTTGAATATAAGGGAATAGGGTATTTGTACTATCAGAATGGAGGAACCCCCGAACCAGAAGATGATTATCGTGTGAAAGACCTTTCTGTTGAAAACGAAGGATTGGTTCATAAAGATACCAGAAGATTGGCTGTACCAACTTTAACTTATGATAATTATAGTGTGACCGGGCAGGGAATTGGAAACTCATTTCGCCCTCACAGAGCTGATATCGGAAATGCAGAAAACCCTTATATTCATTCTGAATTACATGGAGGAAATCTTGGCGTTGAGGTGGCGATACCACTTGTTACTAATATGCGGATGGGGCTGGATTTAGGGTATTCTTTCAGTGGTTCAACAGTAAGAGCATGGCCCTCAGGTTCTATCGGAGCATCTTTTGCAACAGTTGATGCTTCATTGGCAAAGTCTGTTTATTTTAAAGAGTATGGAGATCAGGCACAGGATGATTTGGAAGGAAATTATGGAGCTGTCATAGCGAATAATAAGCCTTTGGCTTATGCGATTAATGAAGAAGACAATTTTTACAGGGTTCATAACCTGGATCAGCAAGGAAATACGATTGTTTCTAATGCTTCAAGAACAACCAGGAGAAAAAGAGCGCAGGATATAGAGCCATTCACCAATAACTTGATTATGAATAGCTCTTACATGAACGCAATGATCCCCGAATTTGCGTTAGGGTATTATGATGCTCCAGTTAATCAGGGATCCGGATATAATAGAGGAAGTATCAAAAGTTATGATGAAATAAGAAGAGCACTTCCGGGAGCTCACGTGGGTGGATATATTGCAACTAATCCAGAAGGCTTAAGATATGTATATGGTTTACCTGCGCAAAATAAGAAAGAGCGTGATGTAGCTTTTTCTGCTGAGGAGAGCTGGTCCGATGTTAATTCAGCACAGCGTACAACTGTTCCTTCGGATTATAAAATAAGCGGAACAAATAAATATTACAATTCAGTTGAAAAAGGAACTTATGCTCATTCCTATATGTTGACGTCGATTTTGGGAGAAGATTATGTGGATTTGGACAATGTAAAAGGTGCTTCGGACGGGGATTTAGGGTACTGGGTGAAATTCAATTATTTTAAAGCCCATGGTGATTTCAAATGGAAATCACCCTACCAGGGAGTTAACTACAACAGAGGGTACAAAACAAGTTTTAAAGATGGAACTGTTAATTACAGTTATGGAGAAAAAGAAATATGGTATGTAGCTACTGTTGAGACAAAAACACATATTGCTGAATTCATTCTTTTGGATCGGGATGACTGCGTACAAGTCTCCGGAGAGTCAGGAAGTGCCCCGGGATCAGGATCTTATAAAAAGTTAGATAAAATCAATATCTATCTGAAATCTGAGCGTTATCCTAACGGGGTATTTAACGGATCGGCAAAACCAATTCAAACCTGTCACTTCAAATATTTGTCTAGTGCTAATTCCTTGTGCAAAGGTACTCCTGATAATCCTTCCGGAGGAGGTAAACTAACCTTGGAGAAAGTTTGGTTCACTTACCGGAATAACCAATCAGGAGCAACCAATCCGTATGTTTTCGAATACAATAAAACGGTGACTGTTAACGGAAGCCCTCAAGAAGTTACTTATAGCAAGTTTTCGATAGACAAATGGGGGAATTACAAACCTTTTGAAAGTATTGATAATCCTTATATTGATCCATATGTCAGCAAGGCAGTAATGGATGAAAGAGCTGCGCTTTGGAATCTGAAAGCGATTAACTTACCATCCGGAGGGCGTTACGAAATAGATTATGAATCGGATACCTATGCGTATGTGCAAAATGAGGTTGCCATGCAGATGTTTAAAATTGTCAGTTTGGATCCTTACAATAATGGTTCAACAAACAATAAAATCAATTCAGATAAGAATGCAGCTGCGGAGACCCGACGGGTATTCTTTAAATTGGAAAAACCCATTGCAGAAGCCCTTTCAGATGAAGAAACAAAAGCAGAGATACGAAAATACATTCGTGAAGGAGAGTATCTTTATTTTAAAGTGGAGATCAATTTAACAAAAGCAAGCAATACGAAAGAACCTGTTGCAGGTTATGCACGTGTCAACGCGATTGATGTCGATCTGAATAGTTTAAACGGAGGTTATTATCAATGGGGTTCTGTTGAATTGGAACCACTTAAAGTGAATGGTAAAAGCACAGATTACCACCCGTTTACGGAAGTTGGAGCTCGCCATATCCGTTACAATCAACCAGAGATACTAGTTGACAACCTGCCGAATGCAGATATGGATGATTTGAATAAAGGGGTAGCAAAGTCAATCGCTACTTCAATGATATCTTATGGAGTAACTCTTCGCAGTAAGTTTAAGAAGTATACAGAATCACTTTACGGAAATGGAAATGACCGTTTGTCGGAAATTGATTTGGATAAATCCTTTTTGAGAATGCGTACACCGGATAAAATCAAATTCGGTGGTGGGCACCGGGTGAGAGAAGTCCGTATCTATGACAATTGGGCGGATGCTTTTGTTTCTTCAGGAACAGAATCAGCTTCGGTTTACGGAACGGTTTATGAATACGATATTACCGGTCCGAATGGAGAAAAAACAAGCTCAGGAGTTGCCACTTATGAACCTTTAGTCGGTGGTGATGAAAATCCGATGAGAAACCCGGTTCGGGGATGGGAAGACAAAAATATTTTATCTAAAAACGTTGCAAATACCTATACGGAAGATCCAGGGAACGAATCTATTTTCCCCGGGGCGAGTGTCGGGTACAGCCAGGTTCGGATCATGTCGAAAAATACTGCCGACAAAAGGAGTAATTTCTCAGGAAGTGTTATTCAGCATTACGGAGGAATTACTGTGCAGGAGTTCTATACTTCCAAAGATTTCCCGATTATTAATCAGGTGACCGAATTGGAACAAAACAAAACCTTCCGTAAATCAAGACTGATCGTTCCGGCTGTTTTTGCGAATATAGATCGATTGAGAATGGCGGCAACTCAGGGCTATTACACCGAGTTGAATGATATGCACGGTAAACCGAAAGGGGGGAAGGAATTGGCGCTTGTTCCGTCAGATAATAGCAACCATTACGATGAGCAAGTGATCTCTTCGGTAGAATACGATTATTTTGATGAAGAAAAACTGACAACGAATCTTGCCGGAGAGACTTTTATCACACGATCATTAAAAAACGAAGTGGATATCTTGGTTACCGACAGAGATCCCAGCGACCTGACAAAAGCAAAAATTATATCTGGAATCCTGGCAACAGACATCGATTTTATACCAAGGACTCAGTATGTTCAGAAAAGAAATGCTTCAGGATCTCTAACGTTGAATTTTGAAACATTACTACCATTGGCTATGCTTTATCCAATCCCCTATTTCAATTGGCAGGAGGAAAAGGTAGGTACAGTTGTGACGAATAAAGTGGTGACTAAATCCGGGTTATTGAGTAAGGTTACGGCTATACAGAAAGGATCAAAAGTAGAAACCGAAAACCTGGTTTTTGATGATCTGACCGGAGCCCCTCTTTTAACGACTGTGACGAATGATTACGGAGATAAGATCTATAATTATTCGATCCTGGCACGAGATGTTTACGACCGTGCAGGTGCAGCTTACCAGAATATTGGTATGGAAGTTATACTGAAAACCCCGGGAGCACTCACAAATGGAATCCAGACAATGGTATTGGACAATTCAGCTGACATCAATAAGTTTGTGAAGGGAGATCGTTTGTTGTTGATGCCGGTAACGAATGATCCGATTTTCGGATATGTGCAGGATGCAGGTCGTCCGAAATATATTGGCTATTTTTCAGACAACATAGGAAGTACAGTACAATTGGAAGTGCCTCAGGCTTTATCCGGAATTTACAAAGCAATTGTTATCCAATCAGGGAGAAAAAACAACCTGACAACCCCGGTTTCTACCATCACGGCACTATCTAATCCGACAGTTCAGCGACAAGAAATCATCTGCCAGGATAAGTCAAATGGCATGCGTGTATTTAAAATTCGCAAGATTGATAATGTCATTGGTATCTCGGCTACTGAATTAGGAGAATACTGGTATAAAGATACGCGTCAGATTAATGAAGTTCCTGCCAGTTGGACTGACAATGCCTTTTATTCCAAAGGTTTTGGTGGAAACTTCAACCCGATCAGGAATTATTTCTATGCGGATGACCGAACCCAGGGAACGGATGTCAATCTGAAAACAGATGGGGTCATGAATGGGGTAGAATTGTTCAATTTTGAGTCATTGTTAGCGGAGCCGACATCTCAGGCTTGTCTGTCCAAGTGGCGTTTGACAGATCAGATCACTTTAATGAATCCTTCCAGCAATGCCATTGAAAGTAAAAATATCCTGAACACTTATTCATCATCACTTTACGGTAGAAATGGAATTGAACCGATTGCGGTGGCCGGTAATGCAAAGAATTCTGAAATCGGGTTTGAAAGCTTTGAGGAATATACAACAGCTACGATTGACCTGGATCAGAATTCGACGAATAATCTGAATTTTTAC
>NZ_JASLCN010000315.1 GCF_030151805.1 Fluviicola sp. | reverse complement strand
AGCATTTATTTGTGCAACTTGTCCCGACTTTTCGGGATTTGCGGAAAAAAATCACCAGAATTCTCGTGCAAAACCTTTATAAAAAAGACTAATTCACCTTCGAATTGTTTATAAATGGGCTTCGAAAAGACAATCTCATGAAACTTTCGGGCTACATTTGTACCAACTATGATAAAAGTAGAAATGAAACATTGGATTACAATTTGTGCTTGTTCGGTATTATTACTTCAGGCATGCGGACAAAATAGTACTGAAACAAAAACGGAACCTCAAAAAGAAGAACGAAAAGTTCCTCGGTTGCCGGAAATCAAGCGCACGTATGCTCTTTCCGATTACCTGACTGAGAATGCAGATTTGAATAAAGATGTAGATGCGTTGTTCAAAACATTGGATGACACGGCTATTGTAGCTCAGTTGATTATGCCCGCAGTTGGTCGTTTAGGAAATACACCACAATCTATCAAGGCACTGATCGAAAAAAGAACAATCGGAGGAGTGTTGATGTTGAACGGAACAAAAACAGAATTTACTTCCTGGATCAAAGAATTCAATGCATTGAACAAGGAAAACGGAAATCCTGGATTTTTATATAGTGCAGATGCGGAACCAACGTTGTTCAACCGCAAGATTTCCGGAACTTCTACCGTTAAAAAAGCAAACGAAATTACTTCTATTGCTGAAGTAAATCAATGTGCAGATACGATCGCAGCTACTTTAAAAGCGATTGGAATCAATTACAATTTTGCACCGGTTGTAGATTTGGCAAAGAACGGAACGGTTGGTTACAGAGGTTTCGCGAAAGTGGAAGCAAACAATGTTCCGTGGTCAAATGCATTTATTGCACGTATGCAGGAACAAGGAATCATTGCTACGGCAAAACACTTCCCGGGACACGGATTGGTTTCAGGAGACACACACAAAGCGCTTCAGGCAATTGACGGTGAACTAAAAGAAGTTTCGACTTACCCGGGATTGATCGAAAAAGGAGTTTTGAGTATTATGATCGGACACTTAGCGGTTGTCAACAACCCCAAATACAATACAAACGGTCTTCCGGCAACCTGTTCGAAAGTGATTATCACGGATTTGCTTCGCAAAGAATTAGGTTTCAAAGGATTGGTTGTAACAGATGCTATGAATATGGGCGGAGTTACGGCTGTGAAAGGAAACAGTGTAAAAGCAATTGAAGCCGGAGTGGATATTTTATTAATGCCTTTGGATTGCATGAAATCTCATGGAGAAATCTTAGCAAAATACCGTTCGGATGCAAGCTTCAAAGCAATTGTTGATGCAGCTGCAAAACGCGTGCTTCGCATGAAATTATGCGCGGGAACAATTCACTAAAAAGATTCATTCTCAAGTTATTTAAGACTGGTTTCGAAGGAAATCAGTCTTTTTTTTGCGCTATTGTTTTTTGACTTATTTTTACACCTGTACTAAACGGAACGCTTTATGAAAATGATCATTACAATCCTTTTAATGGCTTTTTGTCCGTTGATGTACGGGCAGGTTTTGCATCAAACGCTTCGGGAAGACAAAACCTATGAATACTGGTTTTCATTGGATCAATACCAAAAACCATTCAATTATGTTGTTGAGATCGAACAAGTGGGTGGAAACATCACCAAACTGAAAGGAATTCACAAAGGACATCATGGAAGCGGTGAAATTACCATCAGCGATCTGAACGGAAACATTCTCTACGGGGAAAAATTAGGGAAAGAACTCAGCTTTGAATTTGCTACCGATCAGCAGGAAATCATCATCGAAGTGCTGATCAACGGGTTTACAGTTTATCAGAAACAAACCAAAATAAACATGCTCACCGTGCTGGTTCTCAAATTACAACCCGAACCTCAGGATGCTGTTTATCAAATAAACGCACAAAAGGAATTATCCGCATCCGATTTAGATATCATCATGCAATGTGTCAATCATTGCGTACAACCCGGTGTAAATAAAGACATTACCACTTGTGGTAAAAAAGGAGAAACAACTATTTCCCTCCAACATTAAAGGTTAAGCACGAAATGAATTACCTTCGTATTCTTCAAATTTCGTTTTCTAATAAAGAATCATGCACGAATCGATCCGATTAAACAAATTTATCAGCGATAGCGGTTACTGTTCCCGAAGAGAAGCAGATAAGTATATTGAACAGGGATCGGTATTTATCAATGGTGTGAGAGCTAAAATCGGCACGCAGGTTGGCAGCAGAGATACTGTTGTAGTGAACGGACATACTGTTCAACGAAAAGACCGGGAAGACGATTTGTACATTGCCCTGAACAAACCGAAAGGAATTACTTCAACTACGGAAAAAGGAGTGGAAGATAATATCGTGGATTATATCGGTCATCCGAGACGGATCTTCCCTATTGGCAGATTGGATAAAGACTCGCAAGGACTTATTTTCCTAACGACCAACGGAGATATCGTAAACAAAATTTTGCGCGCCGGAAATCAGCATCAAAAGGAATATATCGTTACTGTTGATAAGCCATTTACAAGCGAATTTGTGACACGAATGGCCGCAGGAGTTCCTATTCTGGGTGTTGTCACAAAGAAATGTGTCGTCGAACAACTTTCACCCAACGTTTTCAAGATCATTTTGGTTCAGGGATTGAACAGGCAAATCCGCAGAATGTGCGAATACTTCGGTTACAATGTCACAAAACTGGAGCGCACACGGATTATGAACATTGAACTTAAAGGGATTCCTTTAGGTGAATGGCGTGAATTAACCGATTCCGAAATGCGGATGATGAATGAATTACTCAAGGATTCAAGCGGAGAAGCCGAAAAACCAAAAAGTAAGCCCAATCCGCCAAAGAAAAAAGTACCTGCACAACAAAAGAATCATGCGCAGCAAAAATCACGCGCTTTCAGCGGGAAACCCGGAAGTAAAACAAACAGTCCGCGGGGAAGAAAACCTGCTTCGCGGGGAAGAAAGTAACTTCACTCCTTTTATGGCGCGATTTTCAGAAATTTACCGGTCCAATTTCCCTGGTTGGTTTCCACGATGATGGAATAAATCCCCGGAGCCAGCAAATTGACTTTGATCACTTTAGAAGTACCCTTATCAACAAGCTGACCGGCTGCACTCATGGTTTTAACCGATTGAATTTGAATGGATTCATTCAGTAACAAACTGATTTCATCAATTGCAGGATTCGGGAGAATGGAAATATCCAATGGTTGCTCTTTGTTTAATCCCAAATCATCAATAAGATAACAATCCGAGGTATCCGAACAAGTTCCTGAAGTCGTAATAACGGCATAATTCCCATTGGTTGCGGGGGCAAATTGCTGGCTGGTTTCTCCATTAATCGGTACATATCCGTTATCACAATTGAGCCATTGATAAGCAGCACTTGCAGAAGCATGTAATTCGGCTCCAACCTGAGTAACAACCGGATTGTTTTGAACGATGTCAATGGTCACAGAAGGACTTATCGTTGTTCCGCATTCATTGGTCATTTCACAGATCCAAACACCTTCGTCTCCAACTGTCAAAGAAGCAAAATCCAGCATTTCAGTGGTTCTTGAATTATCAATTGCCCCGTTTTGTTTCCAGACATAAGAAACCGTATTTTCAGATTCCAGTTCGAAGGTAAATTCCGTTCCTTCACACGTTATCAGAGAAGTATCATTTACAGGCAAATACCCGGGTTTTCTACAAACAGCAGTCAAAGAAGGTGTTGCAGGTGAATACCAACCCATGTCAATTGGAAAACGCCCTTTGGCAACTAATTGATTGGAAGAAGGATTGTATTCAAAAACGCCGTTTCCGGTTACTCCATACAACTTTCCGTTAGGTCCATTGATCAAACTAAAAGGAAAAGGCCCGACATTCATGTAAAAACCATTTCCATAAGTAAAATCCAGTTTCTTGGTAAACTGATCGGTTACCGGATCAAATTCGAACAAAATTCCACAACCGGAAGGAAAACCGGTCTCGGGAGTTCCCCCGTTAGCAGTTCCGTAAAACTTACCGTTAGTGGCTTTCATCATTGGTGAGGGCTGTTGCCCTAAAAGTCCGCCTTGAAAATTGTGCTTGTTCGTATAAGTACTTGTTGCGGGGTCAAAAGCATAAATAACTCCTTTGTTAGTTGCTCCGCCTGGTTTGGCAACGCTGTACAGAATGTTATTATAACTCACAAACTGATTCTCGAACTGATAACCATTACTTCCGTTGCAGGGAGACAAATAACGAATAGAAAAGGCATTTGTCAAAGGATCAATCCGGATAATTGAGCCCAGATTCGGATTAGGAACCGGACATTGGGAATTCGTATAGGTAGTTCCGTAAAGAAATCCATCAGGAGCCCGGTACAAATTTCCTTCCAGGCGGTTGCCCAACGTTGAATTCGATGTGCCACCCTGAAAAGTAGGCAGATTCAAAGCGGTTGAGATTGTTTCAGTAGTCGTATTGAATGCAAAAACAACACCTCCCTGATATGCTCCTCTGATCTGTCCGTAAACAACTCCGGGAGAAACTTCTGTCAAACCTCTGAGCCCGTCTCCAGCCGGGTAAACACCCGTAATCTGCAGGTTGTTCGCACCAAAATGTTGTAAAACCTTAAAAGTGGCTGTTGTTAAATCATACTCGTAGAATACCCCGCCGCTAAAAAGCCCCTGATTGTTTTGTCCTCCCGCCGAAGTAAAACCATAAAGCTTATTATTACTTGCCGCTAGTAATGCCCCCGGATTTTTTCCATAAACAGAATCAAAATGATGCACAACCTGTAAATTATCACCGATCGAATCTGTTTTAAAAATATAACCGTGTCCATATTGCCCGCCGTTACTGACTGTTCCCCAAATTTCTTTCTGAGAAAACGCGAAACAATTAAGGAAGCAAACTGTATAGAAAAGAAGGAATTTTTTCATTGAAATTCAAATAGTGTAAGATTGGTATAATCGTCACCGGATGTTAGCCATCCGATTCAATTCTGAGACTAAAATACGAATAAAAGGGTTGCCTTTTTCAAGACAACCCCTTAAAATTCAAATCGTATTCAGCTATTTCTGTGAAACTTGCAACTTATGCATCGAATACACACCATCCAGATTTAAAATCAGGAAATACTGTCCGGTAGGCATATCGCGTTCAGAAATGCGGTTCAATCCTTCTTTCAGTCTATGGTGTCCGATTTCACGTCCGCTTTCATCAATAATGGTAGCAATCGCCTCATTCTTAAATGCAGGAACTTTCACAGAGAAGTTTCCATCATTCGGATTCGGATAAATTTCAACTTTTGATGAAGGAGCCATTGATTCTTCCGGATTAGAAGTTCCCGGAGCCAGATTATGCGTTCCCGGAGGAGAAGCACATAAAACAGTTTTACATCCACCGCTGGTTACATACACACAAACGGAAGTCGGAGCCGGACCCGAACCTGTCAGGTACAATACCGGGCCAGTTCCTGTTGGTACTGCTGGTGGCCCACTACCGTTTAAATACCAGGCATAAGTAGCTCCCACCGGGGCACTGCTTGTGATGTAAACATCCGGTCCACCAACACCAGGGTTGTAAATCGTCGTAAGAATGGTTCCATTTCCATTATAAGTAATCGGAAAGCTGGCTACAGGACTATTACCACAAGGTGCGCCTGTAGTGTGAGTAACGTTAATGGTGTACGTTCCTGCAGGCGCTGTTCCCGAAGTTGTAACAGTAATAACACCGGTTGTCGGGTTTACGCTTGAACCGGTAATTAATCCCGCAGGTGTACTACTGATCACGTAATTTCCATAGAAAGGAGAAGGAGCATTAGCAACTGTAATATTTGTTGTTCCTGCAACCCCGTAATTCCAACAATTAGCGGTAATACCACTTGGTGTAACCGGACCATACTGAACCGGGAAAGGAAGTGATGTAGCATCACACCCATTAGTACCAACCGATACGACGTACACATTCTGAGGTGGTGGTAACGTTCCGCCTGGAATTGCTA
>NZ_JASLCN010000292.1 GCF_030151805.1 Fluviicola sp. | reverse complement strand
TCGGATGGTTCTTACAAAACATTGAATCAGTACCAGGCATTGATTCAGGAGATTAAAACCCGCGGAGATATTACAACTGTTCAGTATGAAGATACGGGTTACCAGGAATTGATTGACTGGAAATGGATTTTCGCATTGATCATCGCGTTGCTAACAACAGAATGGTTCCTGAGACGCTGGTGGGGAAGCTATTAAATAATTACGAATTACGTCCCGATAGCTATCGGGGATGCGAATTACGAATTGATATTGTTAGCTCTGTTATTTCTTGAAAAATAACTCAGGAAAAACGCTTTGAGGTTCTTTTTTCGAGAAGCGGAGTTTGAAGAACGATTTGAGATACCCCGTTCCGTAGCCGTAAAACTGAATGCAGACAGATATGATGGAATAAAATCCGACTTTCACATTCTGGTTTTGGATGGAAGAAAGCACTCCAATCAAGATAAAATACAAAAGGTATAAGTAAACAGGAATGTTTATTCCGAAAAGCAATAATGCCAGTGAAAGGATTGCTCCGCAAAGAAACAATGACGGAAACCAAAACGTAATTTTCTTGTATTCCGGATGCCAGGCATCCAAAATAGGGCGGGCCTTCCCGAATTTATTGACCTGCTTGTAAAACTTCTGCCAATCGATTCTTCGCTTGTGATATACAAACGAATTGGTGAAAAGCCTGGTGCTGTAGCCTTGTTTCCAAAGTCTGATCGACAAATCGGGATCTTCTCCCGGATGAATGTTGCCAAAACCACCTGTCGACTCAAATGCTTTGCGGGATAACCCCATGTTGAAGCTTCTCGGCTGAAACTTCGTCAATGTTTCTGATTTTCCTCTAATGCCGCCGGTTGTGATAAAGGAAGTCATCACAAAATTGATTGCTTTTTGAATATCGCTGAATGAATCCAAAGCCGCATCAGGACCCCCGAAACAATCGACATAATTCTTCGTTAGATTTTCATCCACGCTTTGCAAGTATCCGGGAGGAATGATGCAATCTGAGTCCAGGATGATAAAATAGTCGCCTTTTGCATTGCTCATTCCGAAATTCCGTGAATCTCCCGGGCCGCTGTTTGGCTTGAAGTAGTAGGAAATAGATAGCTTTTCAGCATATTTCTCCACAACACTCTGGCAAGTTACGGATGAACCATCTTCAATAATGACAATTTCATACGGATCGCTATAGGTTTGTGCAGCGAGACTTGCAAGTAATTCTTCAACCTCGTCAGGGCGGTTATACACCGGAACTATCAGCGAAAAAAACATCATCAGATTTTACTTTTGGCAAAGTTACTCTTAATTTATCTGCCGGTTTGTTTTCCGGCAGAAGAAATATGAGTGGATTTTACTTTTTCAGAATATCGTTTGCCATCATTTGTTTGACAGTTCTTTCCATGCCTTCAACTGATCCATCCAGGAAAATGACATTTCCATTGCCTTTTTCTGCAAATTCTTTCACGGCTTCTGTCCACATGGAGAACAAAATCAACGAAGTATCCAGATCTGCTGCTTTCATTTTCTCAGCCGCTTCTGTCATACCTTGTGCAACTTCTTCACGGAACAGGGCAATTCCCTGACCTTTCAACTGAGCTGCTTCTTTTTCAGCTTGTGCTGCAATTTTGATTGCATTTCCTTCTGCTTCAGCCGCTTTTGTTTTGGTAATCAACAATGCCTGACCTTCATTTTCGGCAGCCGCTTTCAGGTTATTCGATGCCACTACTTTTGCCATGGATGTTGTGATTTCAGCATCAAAGGTAATATCGTTCAATTGTAAGTCAATCAGGTGGAATCCCCATGTTTCTAATGTGTGGTCCAAACTTTCTTTCACATCAGCAACAATTTCACCGCGCAATAACAGAATTTCAGCTTGTTTTTTTGTTGCAACAAATCCGCGAACAGAACCTTCAATGGTACGGATCAAGGCCTGGATAAAACTCCGCTGATCGACGAACTTGAAAGCTACGTTTTTAATCGTTTCTTCTTCTGCATTCAAAACAGAATAAACCAGCATCGCTTTGAAATATACATTTGCCTGGTCTTGTGTAATTGCCTGGAATTCCATTTCAATCGCACGATTCTGAATAGAAACACGGTTATTCAAACGTTCAAAGAACGGAATTCGAACATTTAATCCGGGTTTCATGATTCTTCGGTATTTTCCGAACATGGTAACAACAGCAATAGTTCCTTGTTGAACAGTTACAAAACTGAAAATAAGAAGGAGTGCAGCAACTCCGATTAGGATGTATTTAACTTCGATCATAAAAAGTGATTTGTAACAAACTTAGTTATAATTCAAAGTGCAAATTGAAAATTGAAAAATTAAAATGATAAAGGGGGAATTTATGGCTTAAATGGGGAAATTTAATTGAATTGTGAACAAGTTTGGCTAGCTGTTTAAGATTATTTAAAAAAACTTTTTGTCTGTTATAAAATAAACTGAAAAGAAAACCGTTAGAATAAAAAAACGCACTTTAATAAGCCTATGGTAAATAAATACTTGACAAACATGCAAACACAGGAAGTTACTGAGATTGCGAATCCATCCGCAGCCGTAATCAGTCAGATTCTGAATTACAGCAAATCATTGGAGGTGAAGAAATTAAAGCGCAAAAAAGTGCTTGTAAATTTAAACTAGAAAAGAAAGCCCCTTAAATGGGGCTTTTTTGTTTTTAACCGGGTACTTTTTCGTATTCAAGAGTTCCCAGAGTTTCTTGTGTAATAACACGTTTTTTAGCATCGAAATAATCAATCGAAAATACAATTGGCAGAATGCCAGCGATGATTGTGAGGCTTTTTCCGTCGGAAGATAATTTCCATTTCCCTTTGTGAACATCTTCACCGGTAAGACTTTGAAACTGGTGTTTTTTTTCGAGAAAAACCTGGAACACCTGGTCTGTGTGAAAATGATCCTGCAGGTTTTTTTCTTTCCCGTTTTGAGTCCATTTGACCAATTTCCATTTTCCGATCAGTTCTGCTTCGGTTTGGGCGTTAATGGAAAAAGACAATAGAATGATAATGAGTGAAATCGTGTTTTTCATGATTCTGCTGTTTTTCCAAAAATACTATTTTGAATTTATTTTTTTGAGTGGACGTAATATTGCGGAATTGCATTTGGATTCGATTTTTCTATCATTAAGTTATTAATTTTCAGTATTTTAAATTAATTTTATTTAAGCGGTTGTTTAACTCTGTCCCAATATTGGGAAATTACTTTTTGACGATCATTTTTTGCGTTTCCATTAATCAGTCGGGTTAAAAACAAAAAAGCATCATCCATTTCTGAATGATGCTTTCCAATTATTTCTTTTTTCGAACTACCAGATCTTAGCAACCTTTTCGTCCGGGTTTCTCATTTTATCTCCCGGTTTCACATTGAATGCAGCGAAGAACTCAGGGCAATTCATCAACGGTCCGTTTACGCGGAACATTCCCGGAGAATGCGGATCCGTTGCAATCCGTTTTTTCAATTCAGCTTCTGTATAATTGATTTTCCACAACTGAGCATAAGCAATGAAGAAACGTTGAGCAGGAGTGTAGCCGTCAATGATGACATTCTTTTTGAAATCGTCTGTCATGGTATAAGCATAATACGCCATTGTCAAACCTCCCAAATCGGCAATGTTTTCGCCCATTGTCAATTCCGGGTTCACACAGTTATCTGAAATAGGGCAGAACGAACCGAACGTTTTACCCAAAATCTCTGTTTTGGAAACAAACTTCACTTTGTCTGCTTCTTTCCACCAATCATTGTAGCTTCCGTCTGCAGCGAATTTAGATCCGTTGTCATCGAAACCATGCGTGAATTCGTGTCCGATCACCATTCCGATTCTTCCGTAGTTCACAGCATCTTCTGCATTTTCGTCGAAGAATGGCGGTTGCATAATTCCAGCCGGGAATGCGATTTCATTCAAAAGTGGGTGATAATAAGCATTTACCAAATGTGCAGGCATTTCCCATTCCTTGCGGTTTACCGGTTTGTGCAATTTCTCCAGGTTTTCCTTGAACGAGAAATAACGGCAATTGTCAATGTTTGCAACATAATCAACGGAACTGATTGTCAAACCTTTGTAGCTTTTCCATTCGTCCGGGAAACCTAGTTTTCTTCCGATGGCATTCAATTTCGTTAAAGCTTCTTTTTTCGTGTCTTCTGACATCCAATCCAATCCCTGAATACGCGTTCTGAAGCTGACCAACAAATTGTCCACCATTGTGTTTACCTTCTTTTTGGCGTTTTCAGAAAAAGTCTTATCGACAAATGCTTTTCCAAGCAATTCGCTTAAAGCTGAACCTGTGATTTCGTCGATACAACGATCTTCAATCGGTTTCATAGCGCTTGTTCCGCTCAAAACTCCACTGTAGAAATCAAAATTGTGTTTTACCCATACTTCGTCCAATTTTCCGGCATAGGAATTAATCGTACACCAGGAAAGGTAGTTTTTCCATGAATTCACCGAAACTTTGTCAACCATTACATTGATTTGTTTCATGAAGTCCGGCTGACTAACAATCAGTGAGTCAAAGCTTTCACATCCGATCTTTGAAAGATAGGATTCGAAATCAAACCTCGGCATCAATTTCACCAATTGGTCCAGCGACATTTTGTTGTAAGTCTTTTCCGGTAAACGGGATTCTGCAGGAGTCATCATGGCATTGGCAAGTTCTTTTTCAAAATTGAAAATATCATTCGCCTTTGTTTTTGCCGCACTTTCAGATTCTCCCAACAACTGATAGGATTTTTGAATATGAATGATGTAAGCGTCGCGGATGGATTGTTTATTATCCTGGAAATAGTAATCACGGTTTGGTAAACCGATTCCTCCCTGGCCAATATATGCAACGTTTTTATCGACATTTTTTAGATCCTGCCCGATTCCAAAACCAAAGATTGATTCGATTGCCAATTGATGTTGTTTTGCAATAACGTCCACAAATTCATCCTTGGATTTCAATTCGTCTATTTTAACCAAACGCAGTTTCAATGGCTGAATTCCGGTTGCATTTCTGACTTTCATATCCGTGTATGAAGTGAAATAATCACCCAATAACTGATTTTGATTTCCTGCAGATCTGTCTGTTGCATTTGTTGCATCTTCCAGGATTTGCTTCAGAGTTGCTTTGTTTCGCTTATCCAATTCATTAAAACTTCCCCAACGGGATTCCGTGTTCGGAACAGGATTGTTTTTACACCAGGTTCCGTTTGCAAACTGGAAAAAATCTTCCTGTGGTTTTACAGACAAATCCATGTAAGAAACATCAATACTTGTTGGCTTTTGAGCAACTTCAGGAGTAGATGAAGCCGTTTTGTCCGGCGTTTCAACCACTGTTTTCGGTTGACAAGCAACCAAAGAAGCTGCAATAACCGTTAGAGGCAAAAATTTATTAACCATTATTTTCAGGGTTTAAAAGCATTTCAACATGAGGGATTTCGTCTTCGTAGTATTCTTTTCCCGTAGAAACGAAGCCGGATTTATTGTAGAATTTCTCCAAATGTTTTTGAGCGGAAATCCGAATCGGAACTTTCCCGAACTCTTCATAAACGAATTGAACACATTTTTCCATTAATTCAATTCCGACACCGGCTCCACGACATTCTGCTGTCAGAACAACACGCCCGATAGCAACTTCAGGAAATGAAATTCCCGGATGAAGAATGCGCGCAGTAGCAATCACATCTCCTTTTCCGTCACGAAGCAGCAAGTGGTAAGCCTTTTTGTCTTTTCCGTCCAGGTCCAGATAAGAGCAATTTTGTTCAACAACAAATGCTTTCAATCTCAATGCAATGATGTCATGAAACTCATTGATTGTTAGTTCTTTGTAAGGTTTGAATTGCCAGTCTAAATGCATCTGTTTTAATTTAAAATTGAAAATGTAAAATTGAAAAAATCAAAACTGAGAATTAAATTTTAATAAGTCTTGTCTTACTTTTCAATTCTCAATTTTAGAATTCTCAATTATGTTTGAATTACTCCAACATTATACGGTTTTTCAGCTTTCTTGTGATTTGCCATTTCAATTCCGACAGACAAGAATTCTCTGGTCTTCGCAGGATCGATGATTGCGTCTAACCACAAGCGGGAAGCGGCATAATAAGGGGAAATTTGTTCGTCGTAACGCGATTTGATCGTATTGTAAAGTTCTGCTTCTCTTTCAGGGGTGATTTCTTCTCCACGCGCTTTCAAAGAGGCCACTTCAATCTGCAACAATGTTTTTGCAGCAGCAGCACCGCTCATTACAGCAACTTCAGCAGTTGGCCAGCCAACGATTAAACGCGGATCATATGCTTTTCCGCACATCGCGTAGTTTCCAGCTCCGTATGAGTTTCCAACGATCACTGTGAATTTCGGTACTACCGAATTCGCCATCGCATTCACCATTTTTGCTCCGTCTTTGATGATTCCGGCATGTTCTGACTTGGAACCTACCATGAATCCGGAAACGTCCTGGAAGAAAATCAACGGAATATTCTTTTGATTACAATTCATGATGAAACGTGCCGCTTTATCGGCAGAATCATTGTAGATCACACCTCCGAATTGCATTTCGCCTTTTGCGTTTTTCGAAAGTTCACGCTGATTTGCTACGATTCCAACGCTCCAGCCATCCAAACGCGCATAAGCACATACGATGGTTTTTCCGTAATCGCTTTTGTATTCTGTCAAGCTTCCCTCATCGAAAATACTGTCCAAAATGTCGTGTACGTTGTAAGGTTTCGATCTTTCTGAAGGTAAAATTCCGTAAACTTTCTTTGCGTCTTCCTTCGGCGCAATGGATTCAATACGATCAAAACCGGCAGATTCCGGCGCACCGATCTGACTCATCATTTTGCGGATTGTCATCAGGCACTCTTCGTCGTTTGCTACCTTGTAGTCACAAACACCGGATATTTCGGTATGCGTGGTTGCTCCACCCAACGTTTCATTGTCGATATTTTCACCGATAGCTGCTTTCACCAGGTAAGATCCTGCAAGGAAAATTGTTCCTGTTTTATCTACGATCAATGATTCGTCAGACATAATCGGAAGGTAGGCACCACCGGCAACACAACTTCCCATTACAGCTGCAATCTGAGTGATTCCCATGGAGCTCATCACGGCATTGTTTCTGAAAATACGTCCGAAATGTTCCTTGTCCGGGAAAATTTCATCCTGCATCGGCAAGTAAACACCTGCTGAATCTACCAAATAAATGATCGGAAGTTTGTTTTCCATGGCAATTTCCTGCGCACGTAAGTTCTTTTTTCCTGTGATAGGAAACCAGGCTCCCGCTTTTACAGTTGCGTCGTTAGCAACAACGATACATTGTTTTCCGGATACTTTTCCAATCACCATGACAACACCGGCAGAGGGGCAGCCACCGTGTTCCTTGTACATTCCCATTCCTGCAAATGCACCAACTTCAAAGCGCGGGGTATTCGCATCAAGGAGCATATCTATTCGTTCTCGGGCGGTCATTTTTCCTTTTTCATGAAGGGCTGCGATCCGTTTTTCACCGCCTCCTTTCATGACTTTGGCTAATTCGGCTTCCATCCTGGAGATTTTTAGCCTCATTTCATCGTCATTCTTATTGAATTCCAATTCTTTTGCGTCAATTGCCATGTTTTTTCGTTTATAAGCGTCCCAAATATACACAATTCACTGTAGAAACTTTCTCAGAGATAAGTAAAGAATCCTTGATTTCTGAATTACTTTTGTTATATGCAAGATACATACAAGCACAAAGGAATGAGAAAGCAGTTGATTGAGCAATTGCGCCAGAAAGGAATTACCGATGAACGCGTTTTAACTGCCTTTGATGCTGTACCAAGACATTTCTTTTTAGACCTGGTATTCGAACAACAAGCTTATTCCAATGTTGCTTTTCAGATCGGGGCAGGGCAAACGATCTCGCATCCATACACGGTTGCTTTTCAAACATCCATCCTGGAGTTGAAAAAAGGGGAGAAGGTGTTGGAAATTGGTACAGGATCGGGATTTCAGACTTGTATTTTGTGTTCGATGGGAATGAAAGTGTTCTCGATCGAACGCCAGAAAGAATTGCATATTAAAGCAAAGAATATCATTGATCATTTCCGTTTCACTCCCAAATTGTTTTTTGGAGATGGGTATGAAGGAAAGGAAACATTTGCTCCTTTTGACAAAATCCTGGTTACTTGCGGCGCTCCGTTTATCCCGGAGAAGTTGGTTCAGCAATTGAAAGTAGGAGGAATGATGGTGATTCCTGTCGGAGATCTGGATTCCCAGGAAATGCATCGCATCACGAAGATTTCGGATTCGGAATACAAGGAAGAAGTATTCGGGAATTTCAGCTTTGTTCCGATGTTGGAGAAAACTGTGAGGTAGGTTTGGAATGTATGTTATTGGATAAATGATCTGTTTTCTGAAGGTGCAATATTTTTCTGGAGGCTAGTAAAAATGGGCTTTCCACATAATTTTATAAATTTATGTGGAAAGAAAAAATCAAATCATCGTTCTATTAAACTCTCATAAGCATTCTGAATCTCCACAAACTTCTCTGCAGCCATTTTTTGCTGTGATTCGGTTCCGGTGGCAAAATTATCCGGATGATGAATTTTGACTAGTTTCCGGTAAGCCTTCTTGATTTCTTCGATACTTGCACCTTGCTGAATTCCAAGAATATCGTAAGCGTATACTTTTGTGTCTTTTTGCTGATTTTTATTCGGATTTTCCTTTTTGTGCCTGGAATAAGCGGCGTAAATAGCAATGATTTTGGTGAGATTTTCCGGGGTGAGGTCCAGATCCTGATTGATTTGTTTCAGAAACACCAATTCACGCGAATTCATTTTTCCATTGATCAAAGCCAATCCGGTGAGGAAATAAATGATTTGCGAACGGGAACCTTCGTCTTGCAAATGCGTTTTCATCCAATCAGTAATTGTTTTGGTGCGAATGGGATATCGCAGTGAAAACAGGAGTGAATCGCCGAAATTGTAATTGGCAGCAGGAAAATAGCGGTTAAAATACTGGTTGATGAATTGGATTTTCTCTTTTGATTCCTGGTAATCCAATAGAATCAGTTTTGCTCCCAATGCCAGGTAAGCTTCCAGGTAATTGTCTTCCGTTGGTTTTAAACTTTGAGGAAAAATTCCTTTTCGCCAGGAGCGCGAATGCCTGGTTTTATAGGTATATAAAATGATTCCTCCAAAGAATGGAATTCCGAATAACAGGATGACCAACCAGTTTGGAAGTTCTGCCGCAGGTTCAAAAGTCAGAAGCTGAAATCGCATAGAAACGAATGTAACCAATTATTTAATCCAAAGAACTGCTTAAAGTAACAGTTGAGTGATTACATCCGGAAGTAATTGGAAATTTTACCTTTGTGTCAAACCAAAAAAACGCTGTATGCGGAATTTGAAGCGAATCACCCTCTTTTTTATCGTTTTATACATCCTTTTTATTCTGATGAATGGTTTCGAATTCTTTTGGAGTAGTCTGGGGATTTTCGATCCGTTAAAGAAATCATTGATCCCGTTTGCCGAACAGGAAGCGTGGGTTCATCAATGGCTAGATATCCTGGATTATGCAGGAAAATTAGTTTTCCTATTGTTATGCAATGATGTTGTAAGAAAGAATAAATGGGGAAAGGGGGATCATTTTCTGATCGTTTTGCTCAGTTTTGTCCCCATTGTTTATTTGATTTTATCGTTTATTCTTTGGAGGAAATTAAACCGGTATTTGTTTATCTATTCCGAAAAAGATTTCACCAAATCAGACCGTAAGATTATTCTGATTTGGGTTTTGATTCTCATTCGGGTGTTTGTTCCGATGGTTTATTTTGTTTTAGTCAATTATTCGGATTCGCCGGAGCTTGTTACGACCTTAGTCTCTTATCGGAATTACGGATTAATTGCCTCTACTGTCTTTGCACTGCTTTTTTCAATGGTGTATCTGTCATACTTTTGGGAATTCTGGAAAACAATCCGGGATGTTGGACCAAAAATAATTCCAATCAGCGAAAACCAATTGTTGGATAATTGAATTTGAGGAGGATTAACAATAAAGGACCAAATCGGTTCATTTGAATGATTATGAATAAAAAGTAACCATTTTTTTCTGGTATTTTCAACCATGTGCTTTTCTCAGCAACGTATCGGATTGGAACTTTTCAGTCATTTGGATCATGTATCATTGGGAATGACTTATTTTCTTGGAAAAATTAAAACAGATGATTCACCGTGTTATCGGGCGGTTTTGCAGGTGAATTGAATACATCATTTACAATTAGTTACACTTCTTTGAAAAAAAGTTTCATTTCTATGTCACCTTTTCGAATCTCGTTACACTAACTTTATCAAGAGACCAATTTAGCAACATGGCAGCCATGAAAAAGAAACGCTTCATGGAACTTTACGAACCGATACATGTGCGGTTTGAAAAGTTTTGTAAAGCGAGAGCGTACGGAAATTTTCACTTTAAGGATTTAATGCATGATGCATTGTTGGTCGCTTATGAACGTTTTGAATCCTTGAAGAATGACGACGCTTTCCTGCACTTTCTGTTTGGAATAACGATTCGCTTGCTCGCAAATGAAAACCGTAAGAAATCTACGGAACGATTTGTAGATAATCAGCAGGCTTATAATTATTCGGTTGAAAGTGATAGAACAGACAGACAACTGGAAATTAATTTATTATACGAAGCAATTTCGAAATTGCCCGATATTCAGAAAGAAAGTATCATTCTCTTCGAGATTTCAGGATTTTCAATCAGAGAAATTGCCGAATTACAACAATCTTCGGAAGATGCTGTGAAACAGCGCCTGGTTCGAAGCAGAAAAAAACTCTTGGAATTAATGACCGGGAAGCAGGAAGTTGAATTAAATAAAGTGAGTTATGACAGAAGATAAATTATCGGGTTTATTCGATGAGATTCGGAATGAGTCAGCTCAGACTTCCGTTTCCGAAGTAAATCAATGGATTGAAACTGCTGCGGCAGGTGCTGCAACGATTGGACTCTTAGCAACATTGAAATTATTTCTCATTAAAAAACCTTTGATTATGTGGTCAGCATTTGCAACCCTTGCTGGTGGCGCATCGTTAAGTGCAATCGTACTTTTCAGCCAACCGGAAGTAAAAGAAAAACAAGTCGATAAACCAGCGGTGAGCCATTCCCAGCCGGTAAAGAAATTTAACCCTGTTGAAACAGAAATAAAAGAAGAAACAATAACTCCCATATTGGAAGAGGCTCCAATTGAAAAAACAAAAGAGGAAGCGCCAGTTCTACCTGAAGATATGGGAGTTCGCATTCCTGCAAGGACACCCGAGTTAGAAACAAAAAAAGCACTGATCCTGAGCTTGAGAACTCCTCAAATAACCGGAGATTTTAACAAAATTGATGTGGCCGGAGCAATTTCAGTAGAATTGACCCAGGGTAATTCATGTAGCGTGGAAGTTACCCCGGAAACCGCGAAAGACCTGGTTCGTATTGAAATTAAAAACGGAACACTTCATTTGAGTAATGAGCCGAACAAAAGGAGTAACAGAAACGAGCGGATTATCGTTAAGGTAACGATGCCAACGCTCGAAAGAGTAGATATGAGCGGAGCAACAAACCTGGTTTCTATGAATCAATTCAATGTTAAATATTTGGTTATCGGCATGACCGGAGCCAGCGATTTGAAATTGAAAGTCAATGCGGCGACGCTCAAAGGCGATATTTCAGGTGCTACCAATCTAAAACTTGACGGAACTTGTGAAAACATGGATTTGGATTTATCCGGTGCAGCCCAGGCAAACTTATTCGATCTGTCCGCTAAAAAAGCAACTATCGACAATAGCGGTGCGGCACATGCAGAGATTTCCGTTTCGGAAGTACTGGTGTTGGACGGATCCGGAGCCAGTGTCACTTATTACCAGGTGAGTTCTGGTGCAGAAAAGATACGTGTGGATATCGAGACCAGCGGAAGCGCAACCGCAAAGAAAAAGTAACAGATTAAAAAGTGAAAAGGTCAGTTTTTTTGAACCTTACCTTTTACTCTTTAGAATTATAAAGAAGCTGTAACAAAGCAATAGTTAGGTTTACCATAAGTAGAGTTAAAGAAAAAGAAACAAAACGTTGTTTCAAAAAAGCCCCGACATTTATCGTCGGGGCTTTTTGTATTCTGAAATAAAAGTTGACTGAGTTAAGTCGAAGATGACTTTTATTTAATGTTCTAAGCTCGCCAAATAACGTTCAGCATCTAAAGCAGCCATACAACCTGTTCCTGCAGCAGTAATTG
>NZ_JASLCN010000290.1 GCF_030151805.1 Fluviicola sp. | reverse complement strand
TTGGTGGTGTTCAGGTCGTGGAAGCAAACTTACCATTGGTTGTTTCCTGTGCAAAAGGAATGGCAGAACAACGCATTCCAAACATGCGCGGAATCATGGCAGCTCGTACAAAACCGCTTACAGTGGTTGCGCCAACAGCGGTTGAAGATTTGACAGCATACGTTGAATACGGATTACCGGCAGCTAAATCAGCTGTGAAAATGATTGATCCGAACAACATGGACGAATTAGTTGCTTTGTTACACAACGAAGCTAAAGTTATTTAATTTACAAAGGAATTATGAATATTTTAGTTTATATCAATTCATCCAACCACTTAGCGAAAAGTGCTTTTGAAGCGGTAACTTACGCAAAGAAAATCGGTGGTACGATTACGGTTGTTGCAACCGGTTCAGTGGACGATGCAACATTGGCAAACTTAGGAGAATATGGTGCTGAGAAAGTATTGGTAGATCGCAATGTTTCTACTGAAGATTCACAACAAGTCACTCGTTTGATCGCAAAAGCAGCTGAAACAACAGGTGCAGAATTAATCGTTTTCTCTCACGACCTGGTAGCAAAAGCAGTTGCTCCGCGCCTGTCTGTTCGTTTGAAAGCAGGATTGATCTCCGGAGCAGTGGATGTTCCGAATACAGCAAACGGTTTTGTCGTGAAGGTAAATGTTTTCTCAGGAAAAGCATTTGGTTTCGTTTCTGTGAAATCTGCTAAAAAAATTATTTCATTGCTTCCGAATTCATTCCAGCCTGAAAAAGTTGGTTCGGCTTGTGCCGTTGAAGCATTTGACGGAGCGGCAGGTGCCTCTGCGATCAAAGTAGTTGAAACAAAAATGCCGGAAGGTGAAATTCCATTACCGGAAGCAGAATTGGTTGTTTCAGCTGGCCGTGGATTGAAAGGTCCTGAAAACTGGGGAATCGTAGAAGATTTGGCAAAAGCATTGGGTGCTGCAACAGCATGTTCCCGTCCGGTTGCTGATATCGGTTGGAGACCTCATCACGAACACGTAGGGCAAACAGGAGTTGCAATTCGTCCGAACCTATACATTGCTGCAGGGATTTCCGGTGCAATTCAACACTTGGCCGGAGTAAACGGTTCAAAAGTGATTGTAGTGATCAACACAGATCCTGAAGCGCCTTTCTTCAAGGCTGCTGATTACGGAGTAGTGGGTGATGCGTTCGAAGTATTGCCGAAATTAACGGAAGCTGTAAAAAAATTCCGTTCAACACCGCACTAGGATTCATCTATTTAATTATTTTTACGGAAGTAAATCCGAGGAGGGAAGCACGCAAAATGCTTCCCTCCTTATTTAAACCCTTCGTAAGGAAAACGTTCGAATGGACAAGATTAAACTAGATATTATCGGACTGTCATACAGTCAGACTCTATGTGGTGCTTATGCTTTGGTTTTAGCTGAATCAGGCGGAAAACGCCGTTTGCCAATCATTATTGGCGGTTTTGAAGCTCAGGCAATCGCCATCGAGTTGGAAAAAATGACCCCGACCAGGCCGCTCACTCATGATTTATTCAAATCTCTCGCACAAACTTTTTCCATTCAACTCAAAGAAGTCGTGATTTACAATTTGCAGGAAGGAATCTTCTTTGCAAAATTGGTTTGTGAGAAAGATGGCGTTTTTTCGGATATCGATGCCAGAACTTCCGACGCAATCGCTTTAGCAGTTCGGTTCGACTGCCCTATTTACACTTTTGAATCCATTCTTTCCTCTGCCGGAATTCTTTCTGATGAATTTCTGGATGAAGAAGATGAAATTGAAATCGCAGATTCAGACGACAATGAGTTCAGTAAAATGACCAAGGCTGAATTGGAAGAACAACTTCAAACTGCGATTGACCAGGAAGACTATGAATTGGCTTCCAAAATCAGAGATGAAATCAATAAGCGCGAAGCGTAATCCACATTAAGCATTTATTATTATGGGGAAATCCATCAAAGTTCGATTGACCATTATGAGTTTTCTCCAGTTCTTCGTGTGGGGAGCGTGGTTGATTACGATTGCAAATTATTGGTTTGACACAAAACATTGGGGACCCGCAGAATTCGGAGGCGTTTTCTCTACATTGGGATTATCTTCCTTGTTCATGCCTTCTATCACCGGAATCATTGCCGACCGCTGGATCAATGTTGAAAAGCTTTACGGAGTTTTGCATTTATTAGGCGGAGTTGTCTTGTTACTCCTTCCATTGGTAAAAACATCCGACAATTTCTTCTGGATTATTTTCCTGGCAATGGTCTTTTACATGCCAACGATTTCACTATCTAATTCCATCGGATATACCGTATTGAAAAACAACAAGTTTGACGTCGTAAAAGTCTTCCCTCCAATCCGTGTTTGGGGAACCGTCGGATTTATCGCTGCCATGTGGTTTACCAATCTGACCGGAAATAAGGCTTCGGCAAATCAGTTCGTCATTGCTGGGATTGCTGCAATTGTTCTGGCGATTTACTCATTTACACTTCCGAAATGTCCGCCTACAAACGTTAAAACAGAAAAGAAATCGTTTATAGAAGTGATGGGGCTCGACTCCTTCAAACTGTTCGGAACCTACAAAATGGCGTTGTTCTTTTTGTTTTCAATGCTTCTCGGAGCGGCGTTGCAGCTGACGAATATGTACGGAGATTTGTACTTATCGGAATTTAAAGGCATTCCACAGTACGCAGATTCTGTCGTTGTAAAGTATTCGACAGTGATCATGTCCATTTCTCAGATTTCGGAAACACTGTTCATCCTGGCAATTCCTTTTTTCCTGAAACGATTCGGAATCAAACAAGTGATGCTGATCAGTATGCTTGCATGGGTTTTGCGTTTCGGCTTATTTGCATTCGGAAACCCGGAAGACGGTCTTTGGATGATCATTACTTCCTGCGTCGTATACGGAATGGCCTTCGATTTTTTCAATATTTCGGGATCATTGTTTGTTGAAACTACAACAGATTCTAAAATCAGATCCAGTGCGCAAGGATTGTTTATGATGATGACCAACGGAATAGGCGCGATTATGGGAAGTTACATCAGTGGCTGGATTATCGAACGTTTTTTCATCCTGGAAAGCGGAGCAAAAGACTGGTATCATATCTGGCTTAGTTTTGCTGCATACGCTTTA
>NZ_JASLCN010000289.1 GCF_030151805.1 Fluviicola sp. | reverse complement strand
CTATTCAATGCCGTTGTTAATACAATTCTGATTTTATCTTGCTTTAATACGTAAGATGCGCGATCTTTCACACCTGTTTCCAACCCGGCGTAAGCCAAATCCTGGAATCCGAAAGCTGTTTTGTAGAAATGAGCCGCTTGCTTTGCATTTCCTACATAAAATTCTACGTAATCCGTTCCAAGCAAAGGCAAAAAGTCCTGTGCTCCTTCAAAAATTTTCTCTAATCCGTATTCAACGTTTTTTATTTCGTTACTCATAATATTTTTCTTTAAATGTTTTATCCTTTCTCCCCTTGAGGGGAGATCAAGAGGGGTGACAATGCCATCCCCCTTTGTCCCCCTTCAAAGGGGGAAATGGTTCGTAATTATCTTCTAAAGCCAGCTTGTCGCATAGGAATCGTCTTCCATATCGATAGCAGCCTGTGTTAATTTTAAAGGTTTAAACGTGTCGACCATCACAGCCAATTCTTTTGTTTCCTTTTGTCCGATACTTCGTTCGTAAGCTCCCGGATGCGGTCCGTGCGGAATTCCTCCCGGATGCAGGGAAATGTATCCTTTCTCCACGTGATTTCGACTCATAAAATCTCCGTCCACATAATACAACAATTCATCTGAATCAATGTTACTGTGATTGTAAGGAGCAGGAATCGAAAGCGGGTGATAATCGTACAATCTCGGAACGAAAGAACAAATCACGAAGTTATGTCCTTCAAACGTTTGATGTACGGGAGGCGGCTGATGCACGCGACCTGTAATCGGTTCGAAATCGTGAATTGAAAACGCATAAGGGAAATTATATCCGTCCCAGCCAACAACGTCAAAAGGATGCGAAGCATATTGCAATTCGTGCAAGACATTCTCTTTCTTGATGAGGATGGTGAAAGTTCCCAATTCGTCGTGTGTTTCCAACTCGGAAGGCCCTCTGAAATCACGCTCACAAAACGGAGAATGCTCCAGCAACTGCCCGAAATGATTGCGGTAATTTCTCGGAGTGTAGATCGGCGAAAATGATTCTACGATAAACAAACGGTTCTTTTCCGTATCAAATTCCATCTGGTAAATCATTCCCCGGGGTACAACCAGGTAATCTCCGTAACTGAACGGAATATTTCCCATCATTGTACGCAGTTTTCCGCTTCCTTCGTGAATGAAAATCACCTCGTCTGCATCCGCATTCTTATAAAAATAAGTTGTCATAGACTTTTTCGGAGCAGCCAGCGCAATATTCAAATCGTTGTTGAAAAGCACAATTTCACGCGATTCCAGAAAATCATCTTTCGGAGCTACGTTAAATCCCTTCAGCATGCGGGAAGTGATATTTTTATTTACCGCCGGAACCGGAGTCAGATCTTTGAAAGTCTTCACCGACTTCACCATCGTTGGGCGATGCACGTGGTACAACAAGGATGAAAAACCATGAAATCCTTCCGTACCGAACAACTGCTCGTAGTACAACTCACCCGACTCTTTGCGGAATTGTGTATGTCTTTTAGGGGGAAACTTCCCCAGGTTATAGTAAAAAGGCATGTTCTATTCAATTATTTTTAAATGTTCGACAAATCAACCACACTGGTTATCATTCTGGTTTGCGAATAAGCAACCACGTTAGTTTTAGCGTCAATTCCAACCACATAGTATCTGAAAGTTACGCAAAAATACCGACAAATGTTGTTGGAAAAAATGAGAATTGTCAGTTTTTAACCGAAAGTGAAAACTTTTATTCGCAGGAAAAAAAATTATCTTTGCGCACAAATTGCACCCCCCATGAAAAAAATTTTGGTTTTAGGTTCTTGCGGACAAATCGGTACGGAATTAGTACTTGCGCTTCGTGAGAAATTCGGCTTTCAACATGTTGTTGCCGCGGATCTGAAAGATGCATGCCCGGAAAATCTTTCCAACGGACCTTACATCCAATTGGATGCTTTAAATAAAGACCTGGTTCGTTCTTATATTATAGAGCAGAAATTTACGGATGTTTATCTTCTGGCCGCCCTGCTTTCTGCAACTGCAGAGAAAAACCCTGATTTTGCCTGGAAATTAAATATGGAAAGCCTGTTTACTATTTTGGATCTGGCGAAGGAGGGGCATATTTCAAAAATATTCTGGCCTTCTTCCATTGCGGTTTTCGGTCCAACCACGCCAAGATTCAACACGCCTCAGTATACGGTAATGGAACCAAGTACGGTTTACGGAATTTCGAAACAAGCCGGGGAAAGATGGTGCGAATATTATTTCAATAAATTCGGAGTTGACGTCAGAAGCATCCGTTATCCGGGATTGATTTCCTATAAAAGCCTTCCTGGCGGTGGAACAACCGATTATGCCGTAGACATTTACTACAAAGCTAAAGCAGGTGAGCATTTCACGTGTTTCCTGAAAGAAGATACGGCACTTCCGATGATGTTTATGGACGATGCAATCCGTGCAACGATCGAACTGATGGAAGCTCCTAAAGAGCAAGTGAAAATCCGTTCCAGCTACAATCTTTCAGCGCTGAGCTTTACTCCGAAACAAATTTTTGAGAGCATTCGAAAAGTAGTCCCCTCATTTACAATTGATTATCAGCCGGACTTCCGTCAGGCAATTGCAGATTCATGGCCGGCGTCCATTGACGATTCATCTGCCAGAGAAAATTGGGGATGGAAAGAGCGTTATGATTTAGACAAAACAACTAGTGAAATGTTAAATAACTTATAAATTAGGTGAGTTTTCTCTAAACTATTCATTATTAATCGAAAAAAAAAAGCACTTCAGCGAAATTTTGCCTGTATTTAGGCAACTATAACAAAATAATTCTATCTTTAGATTGCGCTACAAAACTAATTCAAAACATGTGGAAATGTAAACAAGTCGGACTCATTGTTTTATTCCTGTCTCTACTAACTGCTGTTAAGGCATCCCCTATCACGGATCAAGATGGCAAGTTAAATGTTACGGATGAGAAAGGAAGAAAGCAAGGTAAGTGGATTTACTACGGTAAAGATCGTCCCGAGTCTGGTATTCCTGCAAATGGTAAGGTCGAAGAAGGAAAATATATTGATGACCGCAAGGAAGGTGTTTGGATTAAATATCACAACGACGGTGTAACTCCTTCTTTGAAAGGAACTTACGAAAACAATCGCCCGAAAGGGCATTTTACCCGCTATTGGCCGAACGGACAAATCAAGGAAAAAGGAGTTTTTGAGAAAAATATCTACAAGGATTCTCTTCTTAGAAAATATGAAAACGGACAAATCTCTTACCAGGGATTTTATAATGAAATCGGGAAAGAGAATGGAAAAATCCGTTATTACTATCCGAATGGTCAGTTGGAATACGAATACGATGCGAATAACGGAGTCATTACCGGAAAAGCAGTTCGTTATTACGAAAACGGTGACATCAAAGAAATCGCTTATTATGACGGAACCGGAAACCAAACGAAATCAGAGACAAAAGATCCTGTAAATCCGATGGTGAATGTAAAAGATCCGGGACAATCCAAAGAAAAAGCACCAGCCATAGCCGGAACACCGAAAACCCAGGGTGTCAAATGGGCTCCGAACGGTTACAACAAAGTCTATAATAACGACGGCGAAATCTGGCAGGACGGTGAATTCAAAGGTGGAGTTTTGTGGGATGGAAAAGTATATGTCTATGACAACGACGGAATCCTTCTGAAAGTAAAAGTTTACAAAGGTGGTGTCTATCATTCCGACGGACAGTTATAAAATATAAATGAAGAGCTAAAAATCCCCGGCATTTCGACTTTGCTCAATGACCGGGGATTTTTTGTATCCGTTCACTTCTGTTTTCAGGATTTTAGCTACTTTCGTTTCATGTCCAATGAAATCAATAAACTTTCTATTATCGTTCCGGCATACAATGAGGAGAAGACCATTTTAAGTGTCATCGAACTTTTAGAAAAAATTCAACTCGTTCATCATACCGGGAAAGAAATCATTGTCATTGATGATCATTCAAAGGACAAAACCGCTCAACTCCTTCAGGAATACACGCAGAAAAATCCGGATTCACCGGTAGTTTTCTTTTCGCAACCTGTGAACCAGGGAAAAGGTGCTGCAATCCACAAAGGAATCGAACTGGCAACAGGAAACATCATTGTTATCCAGGATGCCGACCTGGAATTGGTTCCGGAAGAAATCAACCTGCTATTGGCCTTGTATTTAAAAGCTCCGAATCAGATTGTTTACGGATCACGTTTTTTGGAAGACAAACATTCAAAAACCAATTTCATCTGGCACATTATGGGGAACGGTTTCTTAACGAAGCTTTCTAACATGTTTTCGGGCTACCGGTTGACCGATATGATGACTTGCTATAAAATGGTTCCTGCAGATGTATTAAAGTCCCTGAAACTGAAGGAAAAACGTTTTGGTTTCGAGCCGGAAGTAACCATGAAGCTTTCGAAAGTCAAGTCCCTGAGTATTCATGAAGTTCCGATTACGTATATCGCCAGAAACAAGGAAGAAGGAAAAAAAATTTCCTGGAAAGACGGCGTGAAGGTGATTTATTGCATTGTGCGCTACCGGATCGGGAAGTAAATCTTAGGAAGATTTATCCTAAAGCAACGTATTCAAATTTTCTCACGCAGTTTTCGCGGATTCCGAATGGTCGGGACAGGTTTTACATAGATACTAATACAAACTAAAGATCAGTTAAGACTTTGCGTTTAAAGATTAGGAGAATAATGAAGTTAGTGACAAATCGTGGCGACTGGTAAGCGCCACCAGACATTTGTGCATTTGCGGGAAAAAAACTCCTTATTTGTATAAAATCCCGTGGTTGAAAAACCAATTTTATGAAACGCAGAGAAGCAAAGGGCGCAAAGGTCTTTCAAAAATTAGTGTCAAATCTATTTCTTACTTGTTATTGCTTTGATGGTTGCACGGAAATCATCCATTTCGAACTGCTTATTCTCCGGATTCCAAATGAAAACACTGATTTTTTCCGTCCCGTCGTCTGAGGGATTGTATTCTTCTGCGAGATCAAATCCGGCCCATTTCTCTTTTCCTTCCCGGTAATAATTATAGAACGGGGCTCCACCGTAATGTGTCTGCTGTCCTGAATTTGAACTTCCCGAAAAAATGATCGAAATTCCCTTCCAATCTTCCGTTCCATTCAACAATCGTTTGTTTGCATGCACTTCCAGGTAAAAGCGGCACTGTTTGTATTCGGCCGGAATCTCAAAAGTCAATTCTGTCCACGGATCAGCACCCAATCCTACTTTCCGGTAGGTTGTTTTGCCTTTCATCAGATCATATTCAGCGAGAATTTTTCCATATGGCTGGCAGTTCGTCAGAACCACGTACTTTTCCTTCGTTCCGGAATCAACGTCAAACAAGCTCTTCCAAAAGGTCGTTGCCGTAAATTTTTGAACCGGGTAAATCCCGCTGATTTTCTGAAAAGTACGAATTGACAGATACAAAACAGGAATCGCTAAAAGAACATACATCCAAAACGCGCGCTTAAAAAGCTGAACAAAATACATCAGCAAAAATGCCGTAATGACCTGGTATTCCGTAAAACCACGGTGTCCGAAGAACAATTGATAATCCCAACACCACCAGGACGAAAGAATAAAAGTAATGCATGCCAGTGCAAGAGAAATCATTGAAATGGCAAAACGTTCTTTCTTCCAGAACACGATTGCACCGATCAGTCCCAAAGCTACCAAAGGTGTATGAATCAAAATTCCGCAGCGATAACTGAACCAGGTATCTGCCCAATGCGAGCCGTTAAAGATGAATCCTTCACCCTGGTAAGACCAATAAAATAAATGACCTGTTTGCCAGTAAGTCAAAGCTGGAAGAATCGCAATCGGAAGTAAAAACACAAACAATGCTTTCAGTAATTTTCCGTTTCTAAGCACAAACAAATCTGAAAAAAGTGCTTTCAGGGTATTCCGGTTTCCTGCCAGGAAGGGAAGGATCAGAAAGAACAACAAATTCGTCGGGCGCACTAAGAACAACAAACCGCTCACCAATGCAAACCAAAACAAGACAGAAGTTTTTTCCGTATTTTTCCATTTCAGGAAACAGTAAATCCAGACATTTACCAGGAAGAATGTGTATTGATGCGATAATGCCGGGTAGAAAAAGGCCTGGTAGCCGATATTCGTTGCAAATACCGTCAATAAAGCAATCAACCAGGTAAAGCGTTTTTGTCCGAAATACGTTGAAAGATTGGTTTTCAACAACAAAACTCCTAAAAACAGCAGCAAAACATTCGTCCAGAAAAAGAAATACAAATGTGTGTCAGAATATCCGTGAAAGGGATTTCCCAGCACGAAATCTACTCCACACGCCAATAAAAACGAAGGTGTCTGCAGTAACGCAACTCCCGGATAGCATTTGTTGACGAACTTTCCTTCTTCGGTTTTTAGAATGTAATTTTGGGGAGGTTTTCCCATCACCTCCTCTTCTTGCTTTAAGGTTTTTCGATAATCTTTTTCTCCCTGGAAAAGTGCGGGCAAAAAGTAGTAATAGCCTTTTCCATCTGAGTTAATGACTTCATTGCGCCACTGTTTCCCCTGCCATTTCAATACCAAAACTCCGACCAATATGAACCCGAAAGCCAGTAAAATCGTGCGGTAGTACTGTTTGAACTGTTGAACCATGTTCCGAAGTTAAGGCTTATCCCAGAAAGTCGGTTCTTTGAAACGGATTATTGACATGAAATTGGTGCTGACTTCCCGAATGATAATGGAGTAAATCAAACCGGTCAATCCGCTGTAAACAATTTGGTATTCCGTTACGAATACGCCGTCTTTATAAATCAGTTTTGATTGGAGATTTCCGAAAGCATCGTAAGTGAAACGCGATTCTGAAGTGGGAACAGGGTCCGTATTCTTATAAGTCGCAACGCTTTCGATCCAGCCTTTATCCGAATACTTGTATTTCGTAGTGATCTTATTTCGCGTGATCGTAAACAATTCTTCCTCACGTGCCAGATAACCCAGGCTATCCATATAGCGGGTCATTTCCAGGTATTGATTTCCGTAACTGTTGAAGACTTTCTTTTTGTACTGACCTTCGTACACCTGGTAATCCATTGTTTCCGTATTCCAAAGCATACTGCGCTCGATAAACGGATTCAGAAGACTGTGCATCGTATCAATATCGCGGTACACTTCTTCTTTGACAACCTGGCCGTCGGAATTGTACGAATAATACGTTGACAGGAATCCTTTCTTTTGACTGATTCGTTTTCTTACCAATCGTCCATCCTGCGTGTAATCATAAAAACGCACCGTTGTGTCGGTTCCGGAATCTCCTTTTGACGTTTGGTAATGCCGAACCAGGTTTCCAAGTGTATCAAAATCGAACACGTATACGTAATTCGATTCACGCATGATATCACCTTGTTTTTTGAAGGTAAACGTTCCGCGAATTTCCTTGATTTTAGTCCCTTTTACGAATTTCGTATTGAAAAAGGGAATTTCCGTCAAAGCGGCACCTTTTGAATTTTCCAACAATTGTGCTGATGCACTGCTTACTGAAAAAAACAGGATGAAAAAAAAGCTATACTTCAAAAACATAACGCAAAAATGGGTTGAATTTTGAAGCATAGCTCAATTTTATGAAAAATTGGAATCTTGGTTACAGCCACGAAAAGAAAATGCTGAATCCTAACATTCCAATCAATGCGATTGTCAATACACCGATTGTTAACGGTGACAACTTAATTTTTTCCTGTTCGTGTTCCGATGGAGAAACAATGGTTGCGATCACTTTCAAATAGTAATAAATACTGATTGCCGAATTGATCAAAGCGATAATTACCAACCACGAAGCATATTTCCATGCACCTGAGAAAACCAGGTATTTTCCGAAGAATCCGGCAGTTGGCGGAATTCCCGCAAGTGATAATAAGGAAACAATTCCCACAATTGCCAGGAACGGGTTTCTTTTTCCCAAACCTCTCAATGCTTCTATTCTGTCTTCCGAATCGTTTACAGCAATGCCTACAGCAATAATTCCAACGATAGAGAACCCGTAAGCAAACATATAGAACCACAAATCTCTGATTGAGGTTGCGTCTTCATTTACAAAAACCAATAAGGTATATCCGACATGCGTAATGGATGAATAAGCCAGTAAGCGCTTAAATTTCACCTGGCGCAATGCGGATAAGTTTCCGACAAACAAGGTAATGATGATCATCACCACCAAAGCACCTTTCCAGAAAAGGAACAATTCTCCGTGTCCGAAACACACCATGAACATTTTCAGGAATGCGTAGAATGCCGAAAGCTTCACTACAGATGCCATAAATCCTGTTACAGCATGCGGAGCTCCGTCGTATACATCCGGACTCCAGAAATGGAACGGTGCAGCACCCACTTTGAAAATGAAAGACGCCATAATCAATAACACACCAATCATTAAAATCGGGCTCAATGATTCCATTTCCTGGATTTTCATTTGGATCTCCAGCAATTTGAATGTTCCGGTTGCTCCGTAAACCCAGGCCAAACCGAACAGGAAGATTCCCGTTGCGAATGAACCTGTCAAGAAATATTTCAAGGATGCTTCCGAAGAGCGCACATCTGCTTTATTACTTCCTGCCATGACATAAATCGGAATGGAAAGAATTTCCAGACCTAAGAAGAACATGAACATATCCGTATAAGCCGTCATAATCATCGCTCCCACTGTAGAGAACATCAGCAAGCCAACGTATTCTCCCGTGTGAACATGATTTTCTTTGAAACGTTCGTATCCGGTTCCTCGGGTGTGCAAGGCCAAAACGCAAATGGCTAAACTAAACATCAAAGCCGGTTTGTTAAATTCCAATCCTTCATACTTCAGGAAATCAAAAAATGCTTTTCCTGTCTGAAGCTGTTTGATCATGATGATAATAGCAGCCAATAAACCTGCCATTGCAGAGCTTACAACTAACCAAGGTTTCTTTGCAAAAGCAGCAAAAAGGGAAATCAATCCACTGACAAAAACAATAAATAATGCATCCATATTATAAACCTGAAGGTGTTGAAAGGGTTTCTAAAACTATTTTTAAACTCGGATTCACAAAATCCGTAATGGCAGCCGGATATACTCCGAAAATTACCACCGCGATAATGATCACCGCAAGAACTGCCAATTCCGACCAATGCAGATCAGCAAACTGAGATCTTGTTAGCGGACCGTACATGCTCAACTGGTATGCGCGGAAGGTATAAACTGCTCCGAAGATTAAGGTTGTACCGGCAATCACTCCGATTACGATATCAAAGCCAACCAGGCCTTTCAACATCAGGAATTCTCCGATAAATCCGCTTGTCAACGGAACGGAAACGGATGCGAAAGCCAACGCTGCAAACCAGAATGCGAATTTCGGAGCTTGTTTTGCGAATCCTCCCAATTCATCCAGGTTTCTGGTTCCTGTTCTGCGTTCGATAATTTCTACTGCCAGGAATAATCCTACTGCTACCAAACCGTGGTTCAAAATTTGAACCATACTTCCGGACCACGCGTCGAAATTCAAGGTCATAATTGCCGCTGCGATCAATCCGACGTGAGACATGGATGCAAATGCAAATACACGCTTGATGTCCTTCTGCTTGATTGCGATAATCGCCGCGTACACCACTCCGATTGTTGCCAGAATGATAATCGGGTATTGCAAACAATGAAGTGCTTCGGGAAACAAAGGAATCATCCAACGGACCATTCCGTACAATGCCATTTTCAACATAATCCCTGAAAGCAGCATTGTTCCTGCCATCGGCGATTTCGTATACGTATCCGGTTGCCACGTGTGGAACGGGAAGATCGGAATTTTGATCGCGAAAGCAAGGAAGAATCCAAGCGCCAGCCAGCAAGCTGATTTAGCTGTTAACGTCACTGCTTTCAAATCTTCGATGTAGAAGGTCTTTGCTCCCATCTTAATTCCGATCAACGCTGCAAGCATTGCAATGGATCCGACAAAGGTGTAGATGAAGAATTTCATCAATGCCGCTTTTCTTTCAGGAGCACCAAACCACCAGGAAATTAAGAAGATCGGGATCAAGGTGATTTCCCAGAACACATAGAACCACAATCCGTCCATTGAAATGAACACACCGATCAAGCCCAACTGCATGAAGAAAACCATGCTCGTGAACAGGCGGTTCTCAGCTAATTCATTTTTCAGGTTTGCAAGCAAAATCAATGGAACCAAAACGGCTGTCAATAATAACATCAATAAGGAAATTCCATCGTAACCAAAACTGAGAGTAATTCCCGGAAGCCATTCCTTATTGCTTGTAAACAAATGAATCGTTCCATCATTGTTGTACTGCATCATACATGCTATCACAACACCTAAAACGGCTAGCGAACCGATAATTCCGTATGCACGAACTCCCTGTTTCGGGACAATCAATACCGATAACGCAAAGAAAACTGGTAAAATAAATAAAAGAATTTCCACGTCTTAGTTTTTATAATAGATAATGTAATAAACAATCAAACCGATGATTCCGAAAACCATCCACAGGATATAATTGTCTGTTCTTCCCGTTTGAATCTTGCGAATCAAATCTCCTGATTTTCCAATCGTTTTTCCTAAACCGACAACGCTTCTGTGTAAGAATGCTCCTTCGAAATAATGTGCTCCTTTTTCAGACAACCAAAGTGTTGGTTTCACAAATAAGAAGTCATAAATCTCATCGAAATACAATTTCATTGCGGAAGCTTTTTCCCAGCCTTTCAATTGCTCATCTGCAACCGGAACACTGTTTTTCTTCACGTAAACAATGTATGTTACGATGGCGATAATCACTGCCATTGCTCCTGCAGCAACCATCAACATCAAGGTTGTATTCGGATCTGCGTGCTCGCCCATTGTTTTCAAACCATCTACGTTTTGCGCGTAGTGATGCGACAACCAATGTGTTCCTTTGTGTAAGAAAACTCCCGGCAAATTCAATAATCCTCCGAAGATGGACAAGATTGCCAAAATGATCAACGGTAACGTCATGGAAGCAGGTCCTTCATGTACGTGATGCTCTTGTTCGTGTGTTCCGCGGAATGTTCCGAAGAAGGTTACGAAGTACAAACGGAACATATAAATCGCTGTTAAAGCGGAACTGAACATCAATGCGAAGTACACGAATTTATGTGATTCGAACGCATGACCGATGATTTCGTCTTTTGAATAGAATCCGGAAAGTAACGGAATCCCTGAAATAGCCAATGTTCCGATCAGGAATGTGAAATGCGTAATCGGAATTTTCTTGCGAAGACCTCCCATTTTGCGGATATCCTGTTCGTCCGACATGGCATGAATCACACTTCCGGAACCTAAGAACAACAATGCTTTGAAGAATGCGTGTGTTGTAACGTGGAACATGGCTGCAGTGTAAGCGCCCATTCCCAATGCTACGAACAACATTCCCAATTGAGAAACGGTGGAGTAAGCCAATACTTTTTTGATATCGTTCTGACGCATCGCAATGAATGCTGCTACAATGGATGTCGCCAAACCGATGTACAACATGATTTCTTTTGTCAAATGCGCGTGTTCGAACAAGTAGCTGGAACGAACCGTCAGGAAAATACCCGCTGTTACCATCGTTGCCGCATGGATCAACGCTGAAACCGGAGTTGGTCCGGCCATCGCATCCGGTAACCAGGTAAACAATGGAATCTGAGCAGATTTTCCGGTTGCTCCGATGAACAAACAGATCGTAATTCCGAAGATCAGACATTCAGAGATTTCAAATCCTTCTGCCAACACTGCTTTTGCAACTTCTGCATATTCCAGCGTTCCGAATTTTCCAAGAATCAGGAACAATCCGATCAACAAGCCCAAATCCCCGATCCGGTTCATGATGAATGCCTTCCGTGCAGCCAATGTGTTTTTGAAATCCTGGTACCAGAATCCGATCAACAAGTATGAACAGATTCCTACTCCTTCCCATCCGAAGAAGAGCATGAAGTAGTTGCTTCCCAATACGAGAACCAACATGGCAAAGATGAAGAGATTCAAATAGGTAAAGAACTTGTAATATCCCGCATCGTGCTTCATGTATCCCATGGAGAACAAGTGGATCAATGTTCCAACTCCCGTTACGATCATCGTCATCCACATGGATAAATTATCTGCGTACAAACGTGCGTGCAACGAGAATGATTCCGTTTTGATCATGGTAAACAAGTGTGCCGTTACCGGTTCTCCGTGCTGCACCCCCATGAATGCCATGGTTGCCAGAATAAAGGAAACAAGCATTACACCCGTTGCGATTGTTCCGACTAAAACTTTTGATAAAGATTTTCCGATTGTACCGTTAATAAATGCTCCTAATAACGGAAGCAGGATGATTAACGGAAGTAGTTGTGATACCGACATGTTTTAGTTTTTTAATTTATTAAACAATCGAATATCTACAGAGCGCGTATTTCTGAACAAAAGTACCAGGATTGATAATCCTACCGTCGCTTCTGCCGCTGCCACTACCATGACAAAAAACACGAATAATTGTCCGTCTGCCTGTCCCAGATACGTTGAAAAAGCTACCAACAGCAAGTTCACCGCATTGAGCATTAATTCAATGCACATCAATAAAATGATTGCATTTTTCCGGTAAAGAACTCCGAACACACCAATGATAAACAATGCCGTAGCAAGGACCATGTAATGTTCGATCTTTACGCCTGATTCAAATAATGTCGCTAATAACATAATTACTCTATCGTTTGTTTTTCACGTTTCGCTAATAGAACTGCCCCAACCATTGCTGCAAGGAACAAGATGGAAGAAACTTCGAAAGGAAGTACGTACTTTGTAAATAGTACCTGTCCAAGGTTCTCAACCAATCCTACTTTATGGGAATTCTCGTCGATCATCGGTGCTGCAAGAATTGCATCACGCATTGCAGCTACCAGCACCACGAACAATGCTCCGCCGGCAATGGCTGCACCGATCGTCATCAAAGGAGAATGCTTCGGTTCGTTTTCTTTGTTGAGATTCAACAACATCAATACAAACAGGAACAAGACCATGATGGCTCCCGCATAAACAATAATATTTACGATTGCGATAAACTGTGCGTTCATCAACACGTAGTTCGCTGAAATCAAGAAGAACGTCAATACAAGGTACAATACGCTTCTCACCGGATGCTTACTCAAAACAACCATCAAAGCTGTTCCGATCGTCAATCCACCCAGAATATAAAATAGATATAATAAACTCATTACGCTGGTCTTTTTCCGGTTAATTGTCTCTTACTGATGTCTACGCGCTGATCAACCGGTTCAACCAGTTTGTCTTTTCCGTAGATAAAGTCATTGCGCTCAAAATAAGTCGGAACGATACGATCTGTTAAGAAAATCGCTTCTTTCGGGCAAGCTTCCTCACACAATCCGCAGAAAATACAACGCAGCATATTGATTTCATATGTGGATGCATATTTCTCTTCACGGTACAGATTTTCTTCTCCTTTTTTACGTTCTTCAGAAGTCATTGTAATGGCTTCTGCCGGGCATGCTACTGCACACAATCCGCAAGCCGTACAGTTTTCACGTCCCTCCTCATCACGCTTCAATACGTGTTGTCCACGATAAACTGGTGCAAACTCGCGTTTCACCTCCGGATATTTTATCGTGTTGTGTTTCTTGAACAAATGCTTCAATGTAATCCACATCCCTCCCAAAATTGCCGGGAAGTAGAGTTTCTCCATGAAGGTCATCTTCTTGTTCGAAACAACTTTTTTGCGATTTGATAAACTTTCCATTCTAATATCTATAAGCTATTTCCGGTTTCTTTCTTCTCAAAGCTTGTATTGATTCCCAAAGGCTGTTCGATTTTTGCATTGTTTGCAGACTCGTTGTCCTTGTTTTTAGAGAACCATCCTGAAGTATAAGCGATCACAACTCCTGTGATCAATAGGTTGATCAAGGCGATCGGAATCATTTTTTTCCAACCGATGTGCATCAATTGATCGTAACGGAAACGCGGTAAAGTCCAGCGAATCCACATAAACACGAAGATGAAGAAGAATGTTTTTCCGAAGAATACCAAGGTTCCTAAGATTGCCAATGTATTTCCGGAGAAATGGTCCATTCCCGGGAAGTTGTATCCTCCGAAGAACAATACGGAAATCACCGCACAAGAAATAAACATGTTTACATATTCCGCGAACAGGAAGAATCCTAATTTCATCGCACCGTATTCTGTGTGGTAACCACCGATCAACTCGGATTCACATTCCGGTAAGTCGAACGGAGCACGGTTACATTCTGCCAAAGCAGTAATTAAGAATACGACGAAACAAATCGGCTGCTTGAAGACGTTCCAGGAAAACCAGCCGTCATTCCAGAAACCGTGTTGTTGTTCTACGATTTCTCTCATGCTCAAAGATCCCGACATCAATACAATCGTAATGACGGAAACTCCCATCGCCAATTCGTAGGAAATCATCTGAGAACTCGCACGGATTGCTCCGAACAAGGCAAATTTATTGTTGGAAGCCCAGCCTCCGATCATGATTCCGTAAACCCCGATGGAAACTGCTCCCATAATGAAGAGAATCCCGATGTTTACATCAGCAACTTGTAAAGCAATACTTTCTCCGGCGATTTTCAAATCCGGCCCCCACGGAATCACTGCTCCTGTAATCAGGGAAGTAAACATGGCAATTCCCGGCCCGATGATAAACAACCATTTATCAGCATTTGTCGGTCTGAAATCTTCTTTGAAGAACATTTTTCCACCATCAGCCAACGGCTGAAGCAAACCGAAAGGTCCCGCTCTGTCCGGACCGATACGATCCTGCATCCAGGCTGCAACTTTTCGCTCCATCAGAGTCAGATAAGCTGCAATTCCCAATGTAATTGCGAATAAGGCAACAACTATGATTAATTTTATGATCATCTTACTTTCCTGTTAGTTTTTTGGCTTCGATTTTATCGTCAGCAATGTATTGGTTTTGAGAGATCACGGAATGACGGTTAATCACACGCGGTCCTTCAATTTTCCACTTGCTAGTATCTTTTTTGTCGAAACGGCACTCGTTACAAATCCAGGCTGTTTTTCCGTCGATATCTTCGATTTCACCGTATTTGTCTTTACGACCTGTTACCCGGTAAATTTCGTCTCCGAACATCCAAACCACTGCTTTTCCGGCACATTTCGTACACTCACAAGATGCTTCCATCGGTTTTAAGAACCATACACGGCTTTTGAAACGGAATGTTTTATCTGTCAATGCTCCTACCGGGCACACATCAATGACGTTTCCGGAGAAATCGTTGTCGATTGCTTTCTCGATATACGTTGAAATTTCCGCATGATCTCCGCGGTGCATGACTCCGTGAACACGTTGGTCCGTCAACTGATTGGCAGTGTAAACACAACGGTAACACAAGATACAACGGTTCATGTGCAACTTGATCTTATCCCCGATATCAATCGGATCAAAGGTTCTGCGTTTCTCTTCGTAGCGCGTTCCTTCTTTTCCGTGTTCGAAACCAAGATCCTGCAAATGACATTCTCCCGCCTGGTCACAGATCGGACAATCCAGGGGGTGATTGATCAGCAAGAACTCTGTTACAGCAGCGCGGTTGTCATACACACGTTCTGATGTTTTGTTCTTTACAACCATTCCATCCATTACCGGAGTAGAACAAGATGCAACCAATTTGGGCATCGGACGCGGATCTGCAGCAGATCCTGCAGCCACTTCCACCAAACATGTTCTGCATTTTCCTCCACTTCCCTGCAATTTGCTGTAATAACACATTGCAGGAGGAACTACGTCTCCACCGATTTTGCGAGCAGCATTCAGGATCGTTGTTCCCGGTTCTACTTCTACTTCAATATCGTCAATGATAACTTTTACCATAATCGGTCTCTATTTTATACTAAAGGCATGTGACTGGATGCAATTCCGAAGTTGCGTTTTACCGCTTCATCCGGGTGCGTTACGTGCCATTCAAATTCTTCACGGAAATGACGGATTGCCGCCGCTACCGGCCATGCAGCAGCATCACCCAGCGGACAAATCGTGTTTCCTTCTATTTTCTTATTGATTTCTGCCAACAAATCGATGTCGTGCATGTGTCCTTGTCCGTATTCCAAACGACGAAGTACTTTCTCCATCCATCCGGTTCCTTCACGGCAAGGTGAACATTGTCCGCAAGACTCGTGCGCGTAAAAACGTGCAAAGTTCCAGGTATTTCTTACGATACACTGATCTTCGTCGAATACGATAAATCCTCCTGAACCCAACATGGATCCGGTTGCAAAACCACCTTCTGCCAAACTTTCGTATGACATCAAACGGTCTGTTCCTTCCGCTGTTTTGGTAATCAGGTTTGCAGGCAAGATCGGAACGGAAGATCCTCCCGGTACGCAAGCCTTGATTTTTTTGCCGTTTGCGATTCCTCCACACCACTCGTCCGAGTAGATGAATTCTTCTACGGAAAGACCCAATTCGATTTCGTAAACTCCCGGTTTTACCAGGTTTCCACAAGCTGAGATCAGTTTCGTTCCGGTACTTTTTCCAATACCGATTTTTGCGTATTCAGCTCCGCCGTCATTCACGATCGGAACAACCGCTGCAATGGATTCTACGTTGTTTACTACCGTCGGGCAGCCCCACAATCCTTTTACAGCCGGGAATGGTGGTTTGATACGCGGGTTTCCGCGCTTTCCTTCCAATGATTCGATCAACGCAGTTTCTTCCCCACAAATGTAAGCTCCACCACCCGGACAAATTGCTAAGTCCAAATCGTAGCCTGAGCCTAAAATATTTTTTCCTAAGAATCCGTTTGCGTATGCTTCGGCAATTGCTTTTTCCACAATTTCCAACACCCACATGTATTCTCCGCGGATATAAATGTATGATTGATTACATCCCAAAGCGTAGGAAGAAACAATCATTCCTTCCACTAACAAATGCGGGATCTTTTCCATTAAGAAACGATCTTTGAACGTTCCCGGTTCAGATTCATCGGCGTTACACAATAAGTAACGCGGAACTCCTTCCGGTTTTGCCAGGAAAGACCATTTCATTCCTGTAGGGAATCCGGCTCCTCCACGACCTCTCAATCCGGATGCCTGAACTTCCTCCACCACATTTTGCGGCGACATTGTTTTCAAAGCTTTCTCAACCGAACGGTAACCTCCGTTTTTGCGGTAAACTTCAAACGATTCGATTCCGGGAACATTTGCGTGTTCCAATAATAATTTTCTTCCCATTCCTATTTCTCTGAATGTTCATTACGAAGGACTTCCAATAATTTATCTACTTTGTCAGTAGTCAAATGTTCGTAGTAGTATTTACCACATTGAAGCATTGGTCCGTAACCACAAGCTCCCAAACATTCGGCTGTTTTCAAAGTAAACATTCCGTCGGCAGAAGTTCCGCCTACTTTGATGTCCAACTTTTTCTCAATGTATTCAATGATATTATCCGAACCAACCAACATACATGGTCCTGTTCTGCAAACCTCCAAAACAACTTTACCAGGTTTCTCAATGTTAAACATGGTATAGAAAGTTGCTACTTCATACACTTCGATCGGTTGAATATCCAACAAGCTGGCAACGTAATTCATGGTCGGTACACTTAACCAACCTCCGAATTCTTCTTCCGCCAAATGCAGAATACGCATCAAGGCACTTTTTTGCTTTCCTTCCGGAAACATGTTGATGATGCGTTGTACTTCAACCATTTTCTCAGCGCTGAATTGTGGTTCAGCCTGATCTGTACTATTATGTGTAACTGTTATACTCATCTTATGCGTCCAATTCTCCTGCAATCACATTCAAACTACTTAGTGTCAATACTGCATCTGAGATGGTTTGACCAGTAATCATTTCCGGATATGCTTGATAATAAATAAAACAAGGTCTTCTGAACTGAAGTCTGTATGGTGTTCTTCCTCCGTCTGAAATCAAATGGAATCCCAATTCTCCGTTTCCACCTTCAACCGCGTGATACACTTCTCCAACCGGAACAGGTGTTTCACCCATAATGATTTTGAAGTGGTAAATCAACGCTTCCATTTTCGTGTAAACATCTGCTTTCGAAGGCAAATAGAATTCAGGAACATCCGGTGAAAAATAACTTCCTTCCGGAAGGTTTTTATAAGCTTGTTCGATGATCTTTAAACTCTGACGAATTTCTTCCTGACGCACGCAAAAACGATCATACGTATCTCCCTGTGTTCCTACCGGAAGGATGAAATCGAAATCCTGGTAAGAAGAATACGGGTTCATTGCACGCACATCGTAATCCACTCCTGCTGCGCGCAGATTTGGTCCTGTGAAACCGTAATCCATTGCTCTCTCAGCAGAAATAGCTCCGGCTCCGATCGTACGATCCATGAAGATGCGGTTACGCAATAATAAATCGTCGAACTCCTGGAAACGTTTCGGGAATTCTTTCAGGAATTTTTGCAGTTTGGTGTGGAAAGTTGGTGAAAAATCACGCTCAAAACCACCGATACGACCGATGTTTGTTGTCAAACGTGCTCCACATACTTCCTCGTATAATTCGTATATTTTTTCGCGTTCCTGGAACATGTAGGTAAACCCTGTCAATGCTCCGGTATCTACCCCGATTACCGAGTTACAAACCAAATGGTCTGCAATGCGCGCCAACTCCATGATGATTACACGCATGTAATCTACCCTTTTCGGCACTTCTACTCCGATCAGTTTTTCCATCGTCATTTCCCATCCCATGTTGTTGATCGGGGAAGAACAATAGTTTAACCGGTCAGTGATCGGTGTAATCTGATTATAAGGTCTGCGCTCCGCCAATTTTTCGAATGCGCGGTGGATATAACCGACAGTTTGAACCGAACCAAGGATTTTTTCACCGTCAACGGTCAACACGTTCTGGAAAATTCCGTGTGTTGCAGGGTGAGTAGGCCCGAGGTTTAGCGTTGCGATTTGTCCGTCGATGGTTTCATCGGCGAATAAGCTTTTATTTTTATTAGGAGTATCGCTCATAGTCTTTTCTTTATCAAAAGCAATGCTTTCTCTTATCTACCGAAGTAGCGATCATCTTTATCTTCTCTTGTTGCATCTTCCAAATGGTATTCTTTACGCATCGGGAAGTAATCCATTGAATCTTCGTTCAGGATTCTTAACAGGTTCGGATGTCCTTCGAAGATCACTCCGAAGAAATCATACGTTTCACGCTCCTGCCAGTCAGCACCGATATAAATATCCCGAATGGATTGAATCGTCGGGTTTTCGATCGGAAGAAACGCACGAATGCGCAAACGCACATTGTTCACGAAAGAGTGTAAGTGATAATTCACACACAATTCGCGGTCTTTATCATTCGGGAAATGGGTTGCTCCGATCAAAGTCAGGAAAGACACTTTCAACACCTCATCTGTTTTCAGCCAGGCAATCACATCATGTGCCTTATCAGCAGGAACTTCGATTGATAATAAGCCATAAGGTTCTTCGTGATTGCGGATCGCTTCACCGAATTTTTCCTGTAAGCGAGTTAAAACTGCTTCGTTTGTCAAATTACTCATCGTTCAAATCGTATTTCTTCAACAAATGTTTGTATTCATCTGAATACCGGCGGCGCAATGATTCGCTTTTCACCAACCGGTGAATATTCATACAACCTTCGATGATTTGCTCTGGTCTTGGCGGGCATCCCGGAACGTACACGTCAACCGGAATCACACGGTCAATTCCCTGCAATACGGAGTAAGTATCAAAAATCCCACCTGAAGAAGCACATGCTCCAACTGACAAGACCCATTTCGGTTCTGCCATTTGCTCATATACTTGTTTCAAAACAGGAGCTAATTTCTTGGAGATTGTTCCGGCAACGATTAACAAATCTGCCTGACGCGGTGAGAAGGACATCCGTTCCATTCCGAAACGCGCTACGTCGTAGTTACTTCCCATGGTCCCCATGTATTCGATACCACAGCAAGAAGTAGCGAAAGGAAGCGGCCAAACCGAGTTTGCACGAGCTGCTCCAATGACTTTGTCGAGCAATGTCAATTGGAAACCTTCTCCGTTAATGGTTTCTACACCATTGATAATTTCTACTTTTCCCATTCTAAAGCACCTTTTTTAAGTACGTAGAAAAATCCTGTAAGGAAGAATGCCACGAAAATGATTACTGCAATTAATCCGTCCATTTTCAGGAAATGGAAATTCACCGCATACGGGTAGAAGAAAATCACTTCCACATCGAACAGTACGAATAAAATTGCGGTTAATAAATAACGGATGGAGATAGGGAAACGTGCGTTTCCAACTTCTTCAATACCACATTCCCAGTTGGAATTTTTCTTTTTTCCTAACAGTTTAGGCCCCAGCAAAGGAGCTACTACCAGAACCGTAATCACGAAGCCTAAAGCAACGGCTGCCTGGAGCAATATCGGTAAGTAATCTTCTGAAGAAGACATAATCACTAGTTTTAAGACTCGCGAATTTAATACATTTTAACAAGAACAACCGGCGTAAAAACCTATTTAGATTTAATCTAAATTACAGGGTAAGTATTTGCAAAACGCCCTGAATTCGCTGGTCGATGAAAAGTGTTTGTCTGGCGAAGATAAAGCGATGTTGATGCGGAATGTTTTCTTTACGGGGTTGGAATCCCGTTAGATAAAAGGTGGATTCTTTTTCTTTTTAACGGTTTTTTTAGGTGAGTTTTACTGCCATCAAATGAAAAATCGTTGACTTTTTGCCAATTTGCCAAATGGCAAACCGGGAATTACCTGATGAAACAAGAAATGAAGGAAGTGTTTTTAAATTCCTTATATCGGTAGATTCATTGACGTCATAGCTCCTACATACAAAAGATAAAGGGCAGCAATAATCAAGCATGTTGCTGACAAAGCAAACATGAAATTCGTCAATCCTTTATTCTTATAGCGATCCGGATGGCGACTAACCCGGATAAAAGAAATCAAGGAGCAGATAAATAGGACCAACACCAATCCGGTAATAAAAATCCCCGTTCCCAGATAAAGAAAGGAACTAAAGACGCTTATTAAGCCAATTGAAATACCCATTCCAATAAATATTCCCATTGAAACCCAGGTAAGTGGCTCGGTTTTCTTTTTTACTTCTGAAACCGGTTGATCTAAACTCTGTATGGAGAGATTATCTACCTTTCGATGGCTCTCTTCCTGTCGGGACGCGATGTGTTGCTTCTCGATAGTTCGCTTCATTCCTTGTTCATCAGCCGATGAAACCATCTTTTCATCAATCTCTTTCAATGGAATTCCCTCAGAAACAGGAACTGATTCAGGTACTTTTGCTTCTTCAGAGGAATCTATTAATTCTGTTGTTTCCAGGAGAAATTTCCTTTCGGGATTTTCCTCAGTTTTCTTTTTCTCAAGGTTTCTCTTCCACTCCACATGGTAACCAGCTCCAAAATGGCGTTTCGTAATCGTGCAAGCGAATAGCACGCAGAAGGATAAAAGTGTAAATAGTAGTTTCATAGGAAATCAACATTATTGGTTATAAACAACAAGTAGTAAACCACCATAAATAGAAGCGCTCCAATTCCGACAGTACTTAATCCAAAAAGAATCCAGGTAAGCCATTTAGCTTTGTACCTATCCGGATTTTTTCGGATTCGAACCACTGAAACGATTGAAAAGATTGTGACAAACAGTCCAAGAACCATGATCGCTATTACCAACGGACCCGAAAAAAATCCAATCAGACTCAAAACCATTAAAAGTGAAACTCCAAGTGCCAAAAAACTCAGGGCAACCCATGTGAATTTCTCAACTTTCCGTGGTTTTTCTTCAATAGCTAGTTGATCTTCAGTTATTTTCTCATTGTCTGCTGATTCTTTTAATGCCTTTCGTTTATCTGATTGAATGATGTTAGGCCCGAATACTTTCTCTTTTTGGGTAATTACTCTACCCTCAAATGGTTTTGACGCCTTCACTATTACCGAATCCTGTTTTTCCTCATTTTCAGCAGCACAAACCTTTGATGTTCGTAACTCCTCATCTGGCAAAAAATTATTTTCTAAAAGAATCTTGTTGTTGAGATTACTTTTCTTTTCTTCTGTCTGATGGTTTCTCTTCCACTCAACATGGTAACCTGCTCCAAAATGGCGCTTCGTAATCGTGCAAGCGAATAGCACGCAAAAGGATAAAAGTGTAAATAGTAGCTTCATAGAAATATTTTCACAAATGTGAGAAGTAAAATTTACTTTCTTGTTGCGATTTTCCGTACTCGATTAAAACAGATAGCAAAATATGCTATCCATCCAATTAAATTACAAGGAGTTACTAGTATTCTATAAACAAATTATCATTCACCCCGGGAGCAATTAAAATTGTATCAATATATTCAGTTAAACTACCATTCCGAATGACTTGAATCTTATAAACATATCTTCCGGCCAACCCTTGTTCTATTTGATTGGTATTAGAATAGCACCCAATTGCATAAGGACTCCACTGTTCGTTATTTATGTTTACATAATAATCTTCATCTATATTTCTCAAAATTATTCGCATACTGTCAGAAGCTCCTGAACAATTCACATTCTCTAATTTGTAATTAATCTGCATCAAAGGTAAAGCTCGGATTTCGTAATCCCGCGGCTCCTTCCGGGTAATCAAATCATAACTTGGTGCATTTATTAAAGAATAACTTCCAGAGTAATTCTGAAATTGAATGTTAGAATAATCAAAGTAAATCCGGTACATATAATCCAGTTTTTTCTTCGGGAAAAAGGATATTTCCGCAATACCATTAGCATTCGTAGAACCTTCAAGTTCAAAATCTGTGTATTCTATTTCACCGATTCCTCCTCCTTTTTTAGCCCGATACTCCTTGATCGTGTACTTTACACCTGAAATAGGTTCACCAGTATACGGAATGTGTGCTT
>NZ_JASLCN010000275.1 GCF_030151805.1 Fluviicola sp. | reverse complement strand
AAAAACGACCACGAAATCATTCCGTGCATCCTGGATTACCGCCAGATGAAGAAGTTGAAATCGACTTATGTGGATCCGCTTCCGACAATGAAAGATCCGGTAGACGGACGAGTACATACCAGTTACATGCAAACGGTTACTGCAACGGGGCGTTTGAGTTCCAATAATCCGAACTTACAGAATATCCCGATTCGCAGTGAACGCGGTAAGGAAATCCGGAAAGCGTTTATTGCACGATCAGCAGATTTTCAATTGATGTCGGCGGATTACTCTCAAATCGAATTGCGTATTATCGCTGCTTTGGCGAATGATACTAACATGATTCAGGCGTTTAAAGACAAAGTGGATATTCACCGCGCAACGGCTTCAAAAGTATTCCATACAGAACTGGATGCGGTTACGAAAGATCAACGTAGCGCAGCAAAAGCAGTGAACTTCGGAATCATTTACGGACAGTCTGCTTTCGGGCTTTCTCAGAATCTGGGGATCAGCCGCACGGAAGCAAAACAGATTATTGATTCCTACTTCGCGCAGTATTCGACCATCAAATCTTACATGGATAAAGCGGTGAAAGATGCACGTGAAAACGGATACGTGGAAACGATTATGCAGCGCCGCCGTTATTTGCCGGATATCAATTCCGCCAACGCAGTGGTCAGAGGTTTTGCAGAACGAAATGCTGTCAATGCTCCTATTCAAGGTTCAGCTGCAGATATTATCAAACTGGCAATGGTTGCGGTTGATAAAGCGATGAAAAAAGCGAAAGTCAAATCCAAAATGATCTTGCAGGTACACGATGAATTGGTTTTCGATGTTCACAACGATGAGCAGGAAATCATGAAGAAACTCGTGAAGGAAGCAATGGAAAACGCCATTTCTTTATCCGTACCAATGGAAGTGGAAATGGAATTGGCTCATAACTGGCTTGATGCGCACTAAGAACAAACTATCCGCAATCTTGAAATGCGCTTTCCTGGTACTTTTATCACAAAGCGCACTTGCTCAGTCCGGTAATTTCGGGAAAGCATGTAGCGGCACCTGGAAAGGAATGATGCACATTTACAGCCAGGGAAGATTAACAGACAGTGTTTTTGTGATCCTGGAAGTAAAACCCCAAAACGATTCTGTTTTCGGCTGGAAAATGGATTATTTATCCGAAAAAATGCCGCTTACGAAGAATTATCGCTTGATTTATAAGGGTAAGAATCATTATCAGACAGATGAAGGTGATGGAATCATACTGGATGGCTACTTGTTTGGCAAGCGCCTCCTTTCTGTTTTTGAAACCGGAGGGATTCTATTGACATCTGCTTATGAACTGCGGAAAGATGAATTGTACTTCGAAGTCACCTCTTCAAACAAAGAAAAATCCGACGCTGAAGTTCAATCTTATCAGGTCGGATTCTTACAAAATATCTTGTTCAAGCGGGTTTCGAAGTAAAGGAACTATGAGTTAATACCTTAGCGTTCTTTGCGTTTTATGAAATAAATGCTCACAAGTTTGAACCGCAAAGTGGCAAAGAGCGCAGAGCAGGTAATTATCTGAATCTTCTATTATAATTTTTCAATTCGCACAACTTCATATCCGTTTTCGGAAAGCACTTTCATCAGGTATAATCCTTTCTTTAACGAATCGATTTCAATCGTCACATCGTTTCCTGAAGCCGTTTTTTCACAAACCGTTTTTCCGCTCAAATCAACGATTTCAATACTATGAATCATTGAATCCGGGTTCTTGATTGTCAACATTCCATTTGTAGGATTCGGGTAAACCAGGACTTTTTTATTTCCCTGTAAATCACCGGTAGAAAGGATGCAAGACATGGGCATATCAAATGCTTCTACCTGGTCCGAACGGTTCTGAGAATCTCCCTGAACAGCAGAGTAGCCAAGTCCTCTCCGCGCAAAAACTTTCCAAATCAAGCATTTATTAGCTCCGCCATAAAGCAACTGGTCAGCTGCCAGAATCCCGTCTCTCCCATCAACAAAGCCAGGTCCGCACGATGTTAGTTTCAGGCCTTCAATTACCAATGCCATTGCGACATTGTTTCCTCCTGTTCCTGTTTTCAAGTTCGGATCAAAACCAAACTTGTCGATCAAAGCCCAATTCAAATCCCACAACATGGTTGCCCAAACAAACCCGATTCCATGCGGCATTGTTAAAGAAGCATCATTCGTTCTGCCATACGTGTAATCATTGATCGCAAAATCTGTGGAATACGGAGCCGGGCGAATTCCTGTTGCGTTGTTGGGCTCGTTTGTAACGTAGGTTCCAACTCCCCGGATATCTCCTGCCTGATCGGAAGCTTTTTGTGTAAGCATCAATCCGAACCAATCAGACCAGCCTTCTCCCATTTGTTCTTCGTTGAACAAACAATTTGCATCATCTGCTCCTCCAACCAAACGGTTTGAGATGCCGTGACCGTATTCGTGTGCAATAATCATATTGTCAAAATCGGAATCCGTAGCCTCCAAATCTCCCGGATTCACAATCGTTGCATTGACGGTGTTTCCGGATTGAATCTGATTTACAAGCAGATCTCCGTTTGGTTTTGAAATCATGATGGATGGAATAGTCACCGTATTTGAAAAACCTCCCATTGCAGCCGTTCCTGTTCCCGTATTATTCATCACGATCACAGCAACTGCTCCCAGGTTCTGACAAGCTTCTACTTTATCTGCAAAGTTGCAGTTTCCTCTTCGCACCAAAGCAATTTTTCCGTTAATCGCGGCTGCATTTGAAATGATTCCACATCCGTCATTCGGATCCGTTCCGGAATTTACTACCAAAACAACATCTTCCGTAATCGGAGTCATCGGAACCGGTGGACCAAAACCTGCCGTTGAACAGGTATAAGAACCTGAAACGGATGCAGGAGCGTTTACTGTTAATAAATCCGGCACATTGTTCGACGACCACAAATACATTTGCATGTATGGGTACATTCCGTCTGGCGGGGTTGCAAAATTTGCATTGTTGGTTCCACTTCCGTCCTGTGCATGAGCATAAACGGCGTCTTGTCCCAAAGCAGCTCCGGTATAATTGGTTTCCTGGAAATTTCCGCTTTCTTCATCAAAACCGTAATATGCCCAGATATCGTGCATCATATTGTTCATGTAGAACAAGTTCGTGATCACGGCGTCCAGGTTTCCCTGCACTCCGACAGCAGAATCATACGGGAAGTTGAAATTCAACGCCGCTCCACCATCAGGCGAGTATCCGGGAATATCATCGTTGTCAATATCTTCCGAGGCAAATACATTGTTTCCATTGGTCGTAGTATATTCATCACCCATTTGTCCATCCGTATCGTGCCAGCCAAACGGAGAATAAGTCGGATCAGAAGGATTTACGACCAAACTTCTGTTTCCGTGAGCAGGACTGATTGTGGGAAGAGCATAAACCATGTATTGATCTGTTCCCGGTGGAGGCGGTGGAGGACACACTAATTGCTCGTTATTCTGATGTGCTTCACCGGAACCGTGTTCAAATGAGCAATGAGAAATCCAATCGTTTTGGAAGATCACTTCCCCGGTTTCCGCATTCAGTCTCAAGGACCACCAATGTCCCGAATTCAGAGGATAAATGCTTAAATCCCACAAGTAGAGCAACTGCCCGTTGTCAGATCCTAAAACCAATTTCACCGGAATGGCTTCTCTTGAAAGCCCGTCTTTGGAAAAAAGAAACGAGTTCCTTTCACTTTTCAGTATTTTGAAGGATGAATACGAAATTGCTAAATGATCCAATGCCTTTTTTAAGGCGTCATTTGCCGATAAAGAAACCTGATTTACCGGATTCGAGACGGAAACAAAATTCGAGGTGACATGAACCGGCTGCCGGTCTTTGATGGTTACGATGCCGAACCCATCTACAACGGAAACTCCGTTTTTGGTTTGACGCATCTTCAGATGTTTGGTATTCGGAGCTTTGGAGGAGGCAATTGATACCAGTTCCAGGTCTGCAAAATCAGTTGATTTCAAATTCCATTTGGAGGCATTTTCCTGCAGGTAGCGTTGAATGGTGGTAATTTCATTCTGTCCGAAACCAAGAGTAATACATGAAATGAACAAAATGGAGGAGAGTAGTTTTTTCATTTTCAGTTTTTTAGACTCACAATGTACAAAAAAAGCCAAGAAAAACGAACCCTTTAAATAAAGGCAAGCAACAGAGCAATCAAAGAGAAAACAACACTTAATAATTCAGCTTCCACCCGCGCTGCTTCATAACCCTGTGGAAGGTTGTCAGATCGGAAGCATTCGGAATGGCTGCATAGATGTGTTTGAAGGAAACAGATTCCCCGTCAATCTTTTCCGATTCGAGCCTGTAAGGAAAAACCGTTTGGGGTTTGAGGCTCTGACTTTCTTCCAGGTTGACCAGGAATTTCCGAAGCAAATTCACCGATTCATTCTCCGACAACTGGAAATCGCGGGAACTCACCGAACTGAAAAAGTGTAATTCTTTTTTGGCGCGCGTCAGCAATACATTGAGTCTTTTATACCCATTTTCCTGATTCAACGGTCCGAAACGCATGTGGAAATCTCCTTCCGCATTTCTGGCATAACCCAAACCGATTATGAGCACATCCGCTTCATCTCCCTGCACATTTTCCAGGGCTTTGAAAAAGAGTTTTCCTTCGTCCTGACCAATGGTGAGCAATTCCCGGACACGGGCAGAGCATTCCGACCAAATGGCTTTCAGTTGTTCTTCCGAAAAAGCAACGATTCCCAAAGTTTGGTCTTCCCAATTCGAAAATGCTTCCAGAAAACGGGCAATTGCTTGTGCTTCTTCCACATTTTTGCGGTTTTCAAAAACTCCATTCGCTATGAAATGATGAAACAAAACCTGTTTTTGAGAAAAGGAAGGATAAACGATTAGTTCATTCTTGTAGAAATGCGTATTGGAAAACTGGATCAAATCCCTGTTTTCGGAGCGGTAATGATGCCGGAGCGGCACTCTTTCGAAATAATATGCTGCCTGGTGAAGCAAATCGTGAAAACCGAAGTTCTTTCCGAAATAATTGGTTGGAGCCATTTGCTGTTCGTCTCCCGCAACAAGTGCTCTTTTCGACCGGAACAAAGATCCCAGGGCATTCGGCAATGGAATCTGGCTCGACTCATCGAATAAGACCAAATCAAACAATTCTTCTTCCAACGGAAAATGATCTGCCACCTGGTTGGGAGTTGCCAGCCAAACCGGGATCAGCAACTGAATCCATTCTTTTGCATCGCTTGCCAACAAATTCCGGATACTCAGATTATTTCTGCTTTTCGCAAATTCCTTCACGAGAATGGATTTTCCTTTCTTCAGTTTCGCTTTTTGCTCTTTTTGTTTTGCAGTGAGCTTTTGTGCGGGTGTTCGCAACAATTCTTCAAAATCCGCAAATTGCCGTTGAATCTGATAGCGAATTGATTCGGCAAAATCGGTTTGTTCTTCGTTCTCTGTTTCAATCAATTGATCCAGCCGCTGATGCAGCAGTTCTCCTGAAAATTTGACCAATTCCGGATTCAGGGATTCTATTTTCCGGAGAGAACCAAACAAAATCAGCGCTTGCAACTCTTTCCAGGAGTTCACTTCTTCAATCAATTCGAAGAAGAACGCAGGCATTTTTTTGACTGTTTCATATACTGCGCTCAGAACAACAAAGTCTGTTTTTTTCTGTATTAAAAACGATTCCAAAGAACGATTCTGATCTATTTTAAAATAGTTTACCAGTTTGGATCTCAATTCCTTCAATTCAGGACCAAGTTCAATCAGCTGTTTTCGCTGATCTGAAGTCCATGCCGCGATTTCACTCAACAAGGTTCCGCTTTCTCTTTGCAGACCCGCAGCATAGATCATTCCCAGCTCCAGTTCGTGTCTTGTGGGGTTCAATCCCAACTCCGTGAAATACCTTTCCAATGTTTTCATTTCTGCGGCTGTCTCCAAATAATTCTTCCAGTTTGAAAGCGCAATTTCAGGCAACACCGAAGCATCTTTTAATAAACTTGTAATGGCTTTTTTGCGTTTTCGGAGCTGCAACCAGGAAGCTGCTTTTTCCCAGGAATCCAATTGACTTTTTGAAGGCGTTTGTTTCCAGATTTGGGTTTCAGACTTCTCTGCATTCAATTTTTCTTCCAGCACAATAAACTCCTGAACCTGCTTTTGAAATTTTTTCCATTCCCTGGGTTTAAAAGCCAGACCACTGTAGACTTTGTAGTTTTCATTTTCCACCAATTGGCAACGGCCAAGTGCAGAAATAAATTTATCCAGATCATTCAGCGAATGAAGTTCTCCCAACTTTTCCTGCAGATACTTTAATTGAAACAAACAACCTTTCGCCAGCTGATATCCGTTCCACTGTTCGAAAAATGGTGTTCTCAAACCTCTCAGCATGGAAAAGCCGGATAGTTTCTCATCCAATTCCTGAACATCGGATTTTACCCTGAGCCACTCATCTATGGAAGGAATCAGTGTTGAGAATTTACTTTGATCAATGGGGGTTTCCAGAACCAAATCACAAAATGTTCGGTAAGAAACTCCCGCAAAATAATCCGGCAGGTTCAAACGATCAAGTAATAACTGCAAGCTCGCATGCAACTGTTCCGAAAGGTGCAGGTTTTTCCCGGAATCAATGGTTGCTGTTTCCAATAAATTCCAGGTTTCTTTGAGTTGTTTCAGTAAATCTGCGGATTTCGTCTGGCTGTGAATCACAAAGGCAAAAGCACCCAGGTTTCTTTCCGAAAGCTTCTTCACAATGACTTCCAGTGCCACACGTTTTTCAGAAACCGTCAGGCATTTCAGCTGGCTTTTCACCGATTTTCCAAGAATATTGATTAAAACCTGCGATTTCCCTGTTCCTGGCGGGCCTTGCAGCAATACGTTCTTTTCTTCCAACGTTTGAAAAACGCGTTGCTGATCCACATCCGCGGCACTTAACAAACCTTTCGGGAGATGCATTTTTTCCGGAGCTTCGAAATCGTTGCCCAGCAATTGATTCACAAGCGGTTTTTTGGCTCCGGATTGTTCAATTCCTTCCAATTCCCGCAGCATGTGAAAACGGTGGTAGTGAAAATTCCCGATGATGTATTCTTCGTTCACTTTCAATCCCAGATTCAATTCCTCCAGAAGGTTTTTAATCCGTTCAAATTTCCCGGAAAATTCCAACTCTTCCGGAGCTTCTTCCAACGGTTTCCCGGACAATTCCGAATACAAAAATTTCACATACGGATTCACTTCTGCCAGCTCTTCGTTCAATTCGAGCTGCAGGGTATTGGTGATTCGCTGGTAGTTCCAGTTCAAAGGAACAATCCATAAAGGAGATTTTCCTTCCCGGTTCGGAAGATCGGATGCAAGTGAGCCAACGATCAGGCAAAGTGAATTGACATCTGCTTCCAGGCGGAAACGGTTTGCGGTTTGCAACACCGATTTCCAGTGACTATTCACTTCAACGGACCATTTCTCCTTCGGAAATTCTTCCAGGTAAATCACTCCATTGGCAGATTCAGGCAAATTCACCAACATATCCGTCCTTGGCATATCTGACAAGGAATGAATAAAATCTGCGGTATTTACTTGTGAAAAATCCATTGAATCCGAATGAGCGAAAATAGTGAAAAGGACGTAATTAAAATAACTTGTGTTCGGATGCCGATCGGAAAGCCCTTCAATCAAAATCGTAACTTTATGTCATGGAAAACCTGGAACAGATCGAAGAATTCAAAACTTCACCTGAACTTATCGAAAAGTTGAATCAGAACAGCATTCGCAAAACCTACGAAGCCGGAAGAATTATTCTGGACGAACAGGCACACATCCGTTCTATTCCGATCGTAACAAAAGGAACATTGAAAGTCATCCGGACAGAGGAAGACGGAAGGGAAATTTTACTTTATTACATCAAAGCAGGTGAAAGCTGTATCATGTCTTTCCTGGGAGGGCTTCACAATGAAACGAGCAAGGTAAAAGCCGAAGTGGAAGAAGATGCGGAAATCCTCTTTCTTCCCATTGATAAAGTTTCCCTGTTTATCCGGGAGTATCCACAGTGGCTGGATTACATTTTCCGCTTGTATCACAAACGTTTCGAAGAGCTTTTGGAAATTGTGAACGCCATTGCTTTTAAGAAAGTAGACGAACGCTTGTTGGTTTTAATGAACAAAAAAGCGGAATTAACCGGAAACAAGGTTCTGCATATCACTCACGAACAACTGGCCAATGAATTGGGAACTGCCCGTGTAGTAGTTTCAAGACTTCTGAAACAAT
>NZ_JASLCN010000258.1 GCF_030151805.1 Fluviicola sp. | reverse complement strand
AAAGATAGGGGCGCGATGCATCGCGCCCCTATCTTTTTTAGCATCAATCAAACAAACATTTCCTTTTTAGCATTTTTTTGTTAGAAAGTATCCTGAAACAGTGAGAACTTTTGTTTCTGAATTTCGATATTTGTTGCGCGAATAGTATTTCGTTATTTTTACCATTCAAATGAGTCGTATGGCACAAAAAAGTAAAGTTCCAACTGGGACTTTTTCACCCAAAGAACATAAAAGAGCAACTATTGCTTACTGGCTGTTTGCCACGTTTCCGCTTTACTTCATTGCAGCTTTGCTTTTGTTTCAATCTGAAGACAACCTTCCGCCGGTTGCCATGCTGGATAATCCACCGGAATTATTGGCTTCTGTGATTATTGCAGATGACGGTGAAACGGAATTGGGAAGATACTGGAAGATCAATCGTACTTCGGTTGAATACCGGAAAATCAGTCCGAATGTGACAGACGCCCTGATTTCAACAGAAGACGAGCGTTTTCATGATCACTCAGGGGTAGATTTCAGAGCTGTAGGACGTGCGATTATCAATGTTGGTGGAGCCGGTGGCGCATCTACCATTACACAACAGCTTGCAAAACAGCTGTACACACTGCAACTTCGTGAAAGACAAGAGCTTGCACGGGCAAACGGTGAAAACATAGAATCAGGATCTTCGGGAAGAATCGGCAGAATGTGGGGACGTCTGAACGAAAAAGCACGTGAAAATATCATTGCAACGCGTTTAGAGGCACGATTCACGAAAGAAGAAATCATCACCATGTATTTAAATCAATTTGACTTTTTATACAATGCAGTGGGGATTTCCAATGCTTCAAAGGTTTATTTTAACAAGAAGCCAATTGAATTGAACAAAGAGGAAGCAGCAATGCTTGTGGGAATGTGTAAAAATCCCGCTCTTTACAACCCGTATACGTTTAAAATCAAGAATTACCGCATTTCTCTTGCCAGAAATAAAGGAGTAAGTCCTGAATCAATTACCGCAGAAGAAATCGCAGATGCCAGAGCTTCCGATAGTATCCGCGCGCTGACAAGACGCAACCAGGTATTGATGCAATGGTTGAAAAACTCCAACGAAGGAAATGAAGCATTACGCCAGCACCTGACGCAGGATGAGTATGACAAACTGAGCAAAAAACCGCTGATTACCAATTATCAGATCGTTGACCACAAACGCGGAATTGCTCCTTACTTCAGAGAATCTTTGAGAAACGAGGTTACGACATTGTTGAACACCAAAAAAGCAGACGGTTCCCTGGTTTATAAAAGAGAAGACGGACTTCCTTACGATATTTACAGAGACGGACTTCGCATTTATACCAGTTTGAATGCAGACATGCAGGCACATGCTGAATATGCTTTGGAAAGACATTTGAAAGAAACCTTACAGCCGCAATTCGACAGAAACAATAAGTCTGCGAAAAACTGGCCTTTCTCCAATTCGTTGTCCGATGCTGAAGTAAAAAGCATTCTGGACGCTTCCATGCGCAGATCCGATCGTTACAGAAACTTATCTGCTGCCGGATTAACAGAAGAAGAAATCAGACGATCCTTCTCCGAACCCGTTCAAATGAGGGTTTTCAGCTGGAACGGCGAAAGAGATACATTGATGACTCCGATGGATTCCATCAGATATTACAAGTCCTTTTTACAAGCAGGTTTACTTTCCATTGAACCGAGTACCGGATTTGTAAAAGCATGGGTTGGTGGTACCAATATCGACCACTTTGCTTACGATCACGTGAAATTAGGAAAACGCCAGGTGGGTTCGACCATCAAACCATTTGTTTATGCCGCTGGCATTACGATGAATGTGGTGAAACCGGGATTGGTTATTCCAAATATTTCCTATTGCGTAGACTTGTATGATCCGAACGGAAATCCGGACGGGCAATGGTGTCCGAGAAACTCTGACGGAAGCGGAAACGGTGGAACAATCTCCATTCAAAAAGGCCTTGCACTTTCCAAAAACAATGTGGCTGTTTACGTGATGAAACAAATGGGTGCATTGGCAGGACCGAAAACAGTGGCAAAACTGATGCGCGATATGGATATTGAACTTCGTGACCTGGATATCGTTCCCGCAATGTGCCTGGGTTCGATGGATCTTTCGCTTTACGAATTGGTTGGTGCTCAGGCAACTTTCGTTAACAAAGGAATTTTCAATAAGCCAACCAGTATTTTACGTATTGAAGATCGTTCTGGTCACGTCATTTACAGTGCGAAAAGCGTGTCGAAGGAAGCAATGAACGAAAATGTCGCTTATACGATCCTGAAAATGATGAAAGGTGTTGTTCAGGGCGGTACTGCAAGCAGACTACGCGGTGGTTCCGAATATGGAAACATTCCTTATCCGACAGCGGCAAAAACGGGAACAACTCAGAATAACTCAGACGGATGGTTTGTTGGTTTGACTCCGGATTTGGCAACCGGTGTTTGGGTTGGGGCAGAAGATCGTGGTGTGCGTTTCAGAAGTACGGAACAAGGCCAGGGAGCACGAACCGCGCTTCCGATCTATGGTTATTATATGAACAAAGTCTACAAAGATCCGAAGATCGCCATATCGACCACCGATTTTGAAGTCCCACGAAATTTTGATGCCTCGGTGTTTAATCTCACCGGTGCCGAAATTGAGCCGGCAGTAGCAGATACGACAAATGGAATTGTGGACGGAATAAACTTTTAGAAATGAATAAAGTTGTAAAAAACGTTGAAGAAGCCTTAGTGGGCATTGAAGATAACATGACCCTGATGGTCGGAGGATTCGGTTTGTGCGGAATTCCCGAAAATTCCATCGCACAATTGGTGAAGATGGGAACAAAAGGTTTGACGTGTATTTCAAACAATGCCGGCGTTGACGACTTTGGGTTGGGATTATTGCTTCAAAACAAACAGGTGAAGAAAATGATTTCATCCTATGTAGGTGAAAATGAGGAATTCGAACGACAAATGCTTTCCGGAGAACTGGAAGTGGATTTAATTCCCCAGGGATCTTTAGCTGAACGCTGCAGAGCCGGTGGAGCAGGAATTCCGATGTTCTTCACCCCTGCCGGTTACGGAACAGAAGTTGCCGAGGGAAAAGAAGTTCGTATCTTCAACGGAAAACCGCACATTCTTGAAAGTGCATTAACAGCTGATTTTGCGATTGTGAAGGCATGGAAAGGTGACACGGAAGGAAACCTGATCTTTAAGGCAACTGCCCGCAATTTCAATCCGATGATGGCTATGGCAGGAAAAATTACCATTGCAGAAGTGGAGGAATTGGTTCCTGCGGGTGAATTAGATCCGAATTTCATTCACACTCCGGGTATTTTCGTTCAACGTATTTTCCAGGGAGAAAAATTCGAAAAACGCATTGAACAACGCACCGTTCGAAGCAGATCTTAATTTCCCGGAAAACCTTATTTGATTATTGAGTTAAAATTACAATTATGGCACTAGATAAAAACGGAATAGCAAAACGAATT
>NZ_JASLCN010000254.1 GCF_030151805.1 Fluviicola sp. | reverse complement strand
CATTTGTTCGCAAGTAATCTCATTTTTAAATTCAAAACGATCTATTAGGCTGTCTTTATGTGGATTCAGACGAAATGTTAAGGGACAGGAAATGAACAAACAAAACATTGACAATCAAACATTTAAATCTAAACATATCATTTTGAACTTGAAGTCGATTCGTAATATTGCAATATGGCAAATTTACGTTCGAAAAGATTACCCTAAATGATCACCTCTATTTTCATCTGCAACCTTAACAAAAAAGAAAAAGGCCACCAGTCCACTGACTGATAGCCTCTTTCCCTTAACCTGTAGATGTTAATAATTGATCCGTTGCTTTCTTTAACGCAGGAAACAGCAAAAGGTTTCAAAAAAAGAGCTTTTCTAAAAAAAATTAAAAACTGATCCAGATCACCTTTTCTTCGGCTTGCTATTTCTACCTTTGTAAAACATCAAATCAATGAAAAATGTTAGTTGGTAAAGGATCCAAATTGAACAGTGTTTTCAAAATGAAATGCCCGCGTTGCCAGGAAGGTGAATTTTTCATCTCTCATCCTTATGACATGAAAAACTTGGGTAAAATCCACTCAAACTGTTCAAAATGCGGCTTGAAATATGAAAAAGAGGTTGGTTTCTATTACGGAGCCATGTATGCTTCTTATGCTTTGGGAGTTGCTTTGTTCGTTACGTGCTGGGTTAGTTTCAACTTTTTTTTCCCTGGTGCGGGAACCTGGACTCAAATTGCAATTATTTCAGGACTTTCCATCTTTCTGAGTCCTTACCTCTATGCCTTATCCAAAATCATTTGGGCGAATCTCTTTTTTTCTTATGATCCGGATGCGATCAAGAATTACCAGAGTTCAAAAGGCTCAACAGTTGAAAAGGTTTAAAAAATTCAATTTGAACATTTGAACTAAATATACTGAACGTATAAAGCATCCATATTTTCAATGCTCCGTTAAACGAGCAAAAATCCCCCAGCCGGCAAACTGAGGGATTTTCATTCAATTCAAACTACAAAACAATTTATTGAAGGATGACATTTCGATCTTTCGGATACTTAATCTTAAACGAATAGGTCATTTTATCCGTGGCTTTGGTCTTCAAATTGACCGTCCAGGTTAGTTTCCCCGTCGTTTTGTCATAATTTGCTTTATCCGTGTTGATCGTCTCTATAACGATTTCTCCGTTCGTTGTTACAGGAATCTGATCTTCAATCATCAATTCGATAGCACTTGCTTTCAGATTCTTCACCGAAATCTCATACGAATAAGTGCGTTCAATGTCGTTCCCGATCACTTTTTCCTTGTAATCTTTTTTCAGTAAAATGCGTTTTGCAATGATATTCGGATCTTTTCCAAGACTCAGTTTCAACGTGTCATTCATCGCAGTCGGATCAATATACGTTTCACCGATGTAGGTTCCGTCGAAGAAAATATTTGCACTTGCAGGAACCAGTTGCAAATCTTCCAGTTTCAACACTTCCGCAATCAAAAAGACTCCCGGATCAATTTTAGGAACCGTGTAATACCTGTAATTCGCAGATAAGTCCACATTTCGAACCAATACCAAATGACTTTCCTGATCGCTCTCGATCGTATAAGGCAAATCTATTTTGTACTCGGCTGATAAAACGCGGTTGATTACCGTTGTGAAATTCGCGGCAGTCTCGGCATTGTATTCCATGTCTGCGGTCTTTTTCTCCGCTTCTTTATCGTATTTCATAGATGGAGCCGGAGTGACGCTGTAACTATTCAATCGTCCGTTCACCGCTCCGAAATTGTAGTAATCCACATACCACGGATGCAAATCCGGTTTGATTTTGTTCTGATACGGATCATTCGTCGAAAGCGTCAATTGCACGTTTTCCCAGGATTCTCCGGTATTTTGCTGCACACTCGCTTTGTAAGCCAGGTTTACTTTTCCGGCCGTAATCTCACTGCGGATATCATAAGACGGAACCCAGGATGCACCTGAAGCAAGGTAAGAAATTGCCAATCTTCCGGCTACCACTTCTTTGGATTGAACCGTAATGATCACGCGGTGGATCGGCCCCACAGGAACTTTCGGAGTATTGGAAGACTGATAATTCTGTAAATCATTCATACGTTCAGTCATTTCCCGTAATGTGTTGGTTTTAGCAGCCGAACGCTTATTCAAAAGTTGTAATTTCTTATTGATTTCATTCATTTTCAACTGGTAATAATCCATGGCCTGTTTCAAGAGCTGAATCGAATCGTTAACCTTTCCCTGGCCGCGGATTGCCCCGTTATTCGACAGGATATTTTTTGACGTATTCAGCACATCAATTTCATCCTGGATTTCTTTCAGATCAAAAGAAACGTTGTTGATCGAATCCTGGAGCAGGTTGATGTCTTTCCTGATTTTTAACGGCAGACCTTCCAATTTCACCGTTTCGGGCTTCGGATAATACGCCTGGTATTTGGAATCCATCAGGACTACGTTTCCAAACGCTTTTACCTGCAAACTTTTCGGATCAATATTCGGACTCACTCCTTCAATGATCAATTCGGTAATTCCGGGTTTTACATTGAAATTAGCCTTGCGGTAAACCTGAGCTCCGTTGGTATAAACAGTGACTTCACTGATGGAAGATTTGATAATCTCTTTGTCGTTGGCAGCAAGTGTGAGGAAACCTGGGAGAACCGCCAATAGGAGAACAATTACTTTTTTCATGGGAATCAATTTCCATCAAGTACTACTCAAAACGGTTTTCGTTCAATCGAATTTTAACAAAAAAGAAAATCTAATCTAAAAAAGGTATAACAAACTGATAACCAACTAATCGTTTTGAACCACATAGGAACAGAGATCACACAAGGTTTGACCTGTTATTTAAGCACAATAGGGCACATTACTTTTAACACACTCTGTTTGGTGCATTATTTTATTTTCAATTGAATGAATCACTATATGTTCTACGTGCCTATGTGGTTTGTTTTGGTTTTCTTCATGCTATCAGATCAATTCTTTGATCTCACCAATAATCCGGTCTGCCAGATCCGATGCAGCCTGCGCATCCTTGCTTTCCGTATATACCCGAATAATCGGCTCGGTATTGCTTTTACGCAGATGAACCCATTCTTTCCCGATATAGATTTTCACCCCGTCAACCGTGTCTACTTCTTCGTTTTGATAGTTCTCAGCCATTTTGACTAAAATCGCATCCACATCAATCCCGGGAGTCAGGTCGATTTTCTTTTTCGCCATCTCGTAATTCGGGTAAGATGCACGAAGGGCAGTCATTGTCATTTTTTTATGTGCCAAATGCGACAGGAACAAAGCGATTCCAACCAATGAATCTCTTCCGTAATGCAATTCAGGATAGATAATTCCACCGTTTCCTTCACCACCGATCACAGCGTTCGTTTCTTTCATTTTAACCACCACATTCACTTCACCGACAGCGGAAGCATGGTAGGTACCACCTACTTCTTCCGTAATATCGCGCAATGCTCTTGTAGAACTCAAATTGGAAACGGTTGCTCCTTTTCTTTTGGAAAGAATGTATTCGGAAACTGCTACCAGCGTGTATTCTTCGCCAAACATCGAACCGTCTTCGTTCACCAACGCCAAACGATCTACGTCCGGATCGACCGTGATTCCCACATGTGCTTTTTCTGAAACAACCCGGGCAGACAATTCTGTCAAATGCTCTTTCAAAGGTTCCGGATTGTGCGGGAAATGTCCGGTTGGTTCGCAATACATTTCAATAATGTCTGTTACTCCCAATCTTCGCAACAACTGCGGAACGGAAATTCCTCCGGTTGAATTCACCGCATCGACAACAACCTTGAAATTCGCGTTTTTAATAGCCGGAATGTCTACATCCGGTAACGCACAAATTGCATCAATGTGACGATTAATTGCCTCCGGATCGGTTACTACTTTTCCAATATCATCAATTTCCGCAAAAACAAAACTTCCTTCCGTTGCGATTTTCAACAACAATTCTCCTTCTGCTCCCGAAATAAATTCCCCTTTGTTGTTCAGCAATTTCAACGCATTCCATTGCTTCGGATTGTGAGAAGCTGTCAGAATGATTCCTCCGTCAGCTTTGTGATACGGAACTGCCATTTCCACCGTCGGTGTTGTCGACAAGCCCAGATCAATCACTTCGATTCCTAATCCGACCAATGTTTGAATCACAAGGGTTGCGATCATTTCTCCTGAAAGTCTGGCATCTCTTCCCACCACACTACGACTCTGTTGCAAACCGTTTAGCGGTAACAGAACA
>NZ_JASLCN010000176.1 GCF_030151805.1 Fluviicola sp. | reverse complement strand
CTGAGAACGTTCATTTTGAATGCGGATTGCTAAGGTTTCGCTTCTGTAATTATTCATGATTGATGTTTGACTTCTGTTTTTATAACGATCTGCGGATTCAGGGAAGCCGAAACGGAGCAATATTTTTCATGACTCAGTTTAACTGCTGCTTCCGCTTTTTCCAGATCAACTTCTTTATTAAAGGAAAAAACCAAATGAAATGCCTCAAATGCTGCCGGAACAGCATCTTTTCTGTGTGCTTCGATGTTTATTTCATAGAAAGTAACTTCCTGGCGCTGCTTTTGTAAAATCAGTAAAACGTCGATCGACATACAACCCGCCAATGAACCGGCAAGCACTTCCATCGGGCGCATTCCTTTGTTTTTACCCCCTATTTTTTCGGTAGCATCCATCTTCATTGAAACACCTGCTTCATTTTTTACTTCTATTACAAATGGAGATTCTACCAATTTTAAATTCAATTTCATGACAATTCCTCTATTAAATACGTGTTATTTTTCGCTTTAAGATCGGATTTTTTTGTCAATTGAACGTTATCGGGAATAACCGCCAGAAAATAATCGGAAGCATTATTCCAGTTTTGTTTTACAATCTGGTCATAGGCAATCACCCCGATTTTGTAACTGTGAGATTGTCCGGTGTAAGTTTCATGTGTTTCCAGGAACGCAATTTGATCCAATTTTTCCTGTGAAGTGGCGCTGACGTACACTTTTACCGCGAAATCCGTTTCGAAATTCAAACTTTCTTCCGTTGCAGATTTCTTGTATTCGTAAGCATAGTCAAATTGCAAAGCCGAAATATCCGAAAGCACAGCACTTGCCGTCGGATGACTTCCAGCACCTTTTCCAAGAAACAGCTGTTTGTCTGAAAACAATGCTTCCACAACAACGGCATTGAACTCATTCTCCACATTGAATGCGAAATGATTGTCCGGAACCAGATGCGGAGCTACAAAACCGATGATCTGGTTGTTGATTCGCGTTCCGAAAGCCAGCAATTTGATTTTCAATCCTTTTTCACGCGCATAGGTTGCATCCCAATCTTTCAACTGGCGGATTCCGTAATTCCATACCTGGTCTTGCTTCGCTGTAAATCCGAATGCGTGTTTCAACAACAAAACCAACTTGTATTTCGCATCAAAACCATCCACATCCGAAGTTGGATCCAATTCAGCAAAACCCAGTTCCTGGGCAGTTTTTAAAGCGGTGTCAAACGATTGCCCTTCGCTCGTTTTCGTCAGAATGTAATTCGTTGTACCGTTTACAATTCCGTGAATATTCGAAAGTGAATCGTTGTTGTAATATTCTTCCAGGTTCCGGATAATCGGAATAGAACCTCCTACCGACGCTTCGTAAAGAAACGACACCTTATTTTCTTTCGCCAGGGAAACCAATTCATCCAGGTAATAAGCAATCAGTTTCTTGTTCGCTGAAACCACATGTTTCCCGGCTTTCAAAGCCTTCGTAACGATCTCATAAGCTGCTTCGTAATCGTTGATCAATTCCACTACCACATTGATTTCTTCGTCATCCAAAATGCGCTTTGCATCCGCACTGAAATAGCTTTGATCAATGATCCGTTTTTTGCTTAGATCTTTAATAACAATGTGTTTAATCGAAGCCTGGAGCAAGGTTGTTTTATTCAAAACCTCATACAAACCGGTTCCGACACATCCGAAACCAAATAATCCTATTGTGAGTTGTTTTTTCATCTTAGTTGTTTTTTAAAAATTGTTTAATCTGATTTGCCAAAGTTTCCGTTTCTACTAAAAATCCGTCGTGACCGAAATCCGACTGCAGACGAATCAGTCTTCCATTTGGCAAAATCCGGGTGATTTCTTCCTGCTCTGTGATCGGAAAGAGTAAGTCCGAATCAATTCCGATGACCAAAGCAGGCATAAGACATCGTTCAAATACTTTTTCGTCTCTGTCTCTGAACACATTGTGCGAATCCATTGCTTTCGACAAATACCAATAACTGAAAGCGTTGAATCTTCCTGCTAATTTTTCGCCCTGGTAGCGTTGGTAGGAATTCGCTTTGAAATCATCGAATTTCGAGTCGTTTTCTTCACTTTGCGTGATTTTGTAACCGTCATATGTTCTGTAACTCAGCATCCCGATTGCTCTTGCGGCTTTCAATCCGTTTCTGCCGCCCAGTTCGGTTTTTGAGAAAAAAGTCGGGTCGGATTCGATCGCCATTCGCTGTGCTTCATTGAAAGCTATTCCGAACGGAGAATGCTTCAGGTTTGTCGCAATCGGAATGATGTGCTCTATTTTTTCCGGGATCAGGAGCGACCATTCCAATACTTGTTGCCCACCCAGCGAGGCCCCGATTAAAGCGTGAATTTTCTCGATGTTCAGTTCTTTCCGCACCAGTTCCAATCCTTTCACCATGTCACGGATCGTGAGTACCGGAAACGCATCAAAACGCTCATCCGGAAGCAAAGTCTCGCTCAATGGCCCCGTTGATCCGTAAGCACTTCCGGGAACATTTACCGCAACAATAAAATAGTCTTGCGGATCAAAACACTTTCCTGCTCCGAAAAGCCCGTCCCACCATTCCTGAACGCGGTGATTTCCGGTAAGCGCATGACACACCCAAATCACATTCGACTGATCTTCATTGAGTTTTCCCCAGGTTTGATAAGCCAATGAGATTTCCGGCAGTTTTCTGCCCGATTCTAACGTGAACCCGCTTTTCTGAGAAAAAAGATGTTGTGTTGGCTGCAAAAGCCGCCCGTCAATGCGGGATGAATAACTTGTTGACATAAAATGTGTTGTAAATGAGAAACCAGTGAGCTGAAAGAATTAACAGCAACAACAACACATTCGGTCAACAGAAAGAAATAAAGGATTTGACCCCGGATTCGGGTTTAGAGTCTGATTGTAAATTTTTGCACTTTTCATAAATACCATTTTTATATTCTTCCGACACATCGGTCGGAATCGGAAGTTGGCACCGGTTTTCCAATACTGACAGAAATCGTCAGCACTTAAAGTTGGTTGCCAGAGGGTCTAAAAGTCCGTCTCTCGCCTCTTCTGTATAAACTAGTTGTATTCTCGCTTAGAATTACGGTACAAAGATTCTTAAAAGAAATTGATAAAAGCAAATTTCTTTCAAAAAAAAGTTCAATGAGTTAAAATAACCTCAAAAAGATTCAATGATTTAGCCACTCAAACGATTAATCCATTTTGAGCTTTTTCTTCTGATAGCTATCGGAATTTGAACCTTTTGAACATTTGAACAAAAATCCTGAACTTATCGAAGTCTAAACTTTTAAGCATTCAATCTTTGAACGTTTGAACTTTTTGAACATTTGAACATTTCAACTTTTTGAACAAAAAAATCCTGAGCTTGTCGAAGGATGAACTTTTGAATGATCTAACACTCCGAAATATTCACCGGAATATTCGTTGCCAGGCCGCCGTCGGAAGTTTCCTTGTATTTTTCATTCATATCCAAAGCAGTTTCCCACATGGTTTTGATCACGCCGTCCAACGAAACTTTTGCAGTATCCGGATTTCCCTGTAATGCCAGCTGACATGCCGTAATCGCTTTGATTGCTCCCATCGTATTGCGCTCAATACATGGAATTTGCACCAACCCTCCGATCGGATCGCAAGTCAATCCCAAATGATGTTCCATGGCAATTTCGGCAGCCATCATGGCCTGATTCGGATTTCCTCCCAAACATTCTGTCAAAGCAGCAGCAGCCATTGCGGACGAAACTCCGATTTCAGCCTGGCAACCTCCCATCGCCGCAGAAATGGTAGAACGTTTTTTGAAAATACTTCCGATTTCAGCAGCAACCGTCATGAAACGGATGATGTCTTTTTCTTCCGTTCCACCGGCAAAACAAACATAATACATCAAAACCGCCGGAATAACTCCTGATGCGCCATTGGTAGGAGCTGTTACAACTCTTCCGAATGCCGCGTTTTCTTCATTGACGGAAAGCGCAAAGCAGCTTACCCAATTCAGCGTATTCTGAAAAATATTGCTTGTAGCCTGAATTTGTCTGATAAAATCTTTGGAGTCCTTGCAGGCAATTCCGTTTAGCAATCTGCGGCTCATTTCATAGGCTCTTCTCTTAACGTTCAAGCCACCGGGCAAAACCCCTTCTGTATTCACCCCACGGTAAACACATTCCCGCATCGCATCCCAGATCTCCAAACATCCGGAAATGGTTGCTTCCTGAGGCCTCCAGGCAAGTTCATTCTGCATCACGATTTCCGAGATTCCGACCTTTTGTTCTTCACAGTATTTCTTCAAATCTGCCGCTGTTTCAATAGGAAAAGGTAATTGCACTGAGTTAGTGGAATCATTCTCTGCTGCTCCTTCTTTCACTACAAAACCACCGCCGACAGAATAATACGTATGAGACTCCTCGAAACCGTCCATCATCGTAACGGTCAATGTCAGCGTATTCGGATGCCCGGGAAGTGATTTATCAAAGTGAAAAATCAAATCTGTATCAGGGTCGAAAGTGATGACCTGCTCACCACAAATTTCGAGTGTTTTGGTCTGGTGAATTTTTTCAAATTTCGGGTTGATCGAATTGACTTCGATTGTAACAGGATCTTCTCCCATTAATCCCAACAAAACAGCAATATCCGTTCCGTGGCCTTTCCCTGTTTTTGCCAATGAACCGTACAAATCCACATGGATCCGCTTGATTTTATGAATCCCGGGATTGACTTTATACAGATTGATGAACTGCTGCGCAGCTCTCCACGGTCCCATCGTATGCGAGCTCGACGGCCCTACTCCGATTTTGAAAATATCAAAGACACTAATTTGTTCCATTGGGGTGAGTTTTACAGACGCAAGGTTACACAAAGAAAATGCAAACTTACCTCGTACAAAGGTAAGTTTTCATCAGCAAAATGTTAAGAATTCGATGATGATTGTTTCGAAATAAAACGACGTTCTTATTTTATGTTTTTTATCTCGTAAAAACCCACTCTGTAGCGGTCGATTGTTTCTCGTCGAATGCATAACCGTCTACGTTATAAGCCTTCAAATCTTCGGGATTTGTTAGTTCATTCTGAATGATATAGCGCGCCATGGCTCCTCTCGCATGTTTCGCGAATATCATCACTACTTTGTACTCTCCGTTCTTGAATTCCTTAAAAACAGGTGTTACAACCGGGTTTTTGATTTTTTTCCAGCCAATTGCCTTGTTGTATTCATTGGAAGCGAGGTTAATGATTGCTTCATTCTTTTCCGTTTCCTTCAGCAGGGATTTTGTCAACTTATCGCCCCAAAACTGGTATAAATTCGCTACGTTTTCCTTAATATCCCATTTGGTTCCCATTTCCAGTCTGTACGGATGAATCAAATCCATCGGTTTAAGCAACCCATACATTCCCGAGAGAATTCTCAGGTTTTTCTGAGCTTTTTCCAATTCATCCTCCGAAAGCGATTCTACGTCCAATCCTTTATATACTTCTCCTGTAAACAAAAATGCAGCAGGTCTCACTTCATCTGTCGGTTCCGGAGAAAGATACCAGGCTTTATTTCTGTTCACATTCAACTCGGCGATATCTTTCGAAACGTGCATCAATTCCATGATGTCTTTTGCTTTGAGTTTTTTCAGTTTTCCCGCCAGGGCCTTCGCTTCTTTGGAAAAGACTGGCTGGGTATACGCAAACGACGGGAACTGGCAGTTTTCATTGATCGACTTTGCCGGGGAAATGAGAATTTTCATAAATCTGTTTTGTTTCCTCAAAAATACGCTGAAAAAGTGTAATTGGTTTTAGCAAACAGATACAAAAATCGCCCCGGAACAAATCCCGGGACGATTACGCTGTCAGGTATTATTGGGGTAGTTTTTTATTTTATGTTTTGTCCTGGAATTTAGGTGATGATTAAAAAATCCCACAAATGCACAAAATTTTGGGCACCTACCGGTTGCCCTTTTAAAGCGAGTCCGTTAGGCGAGCAGTCGATGAAATCGACAATTTGTGGATTCGTGGCAAAAAAATCACCTGAATATTCGTACAGAACCTTATTTTAATAAAGTAACATGACCTTCCAATTCCACTTTTTTATCCGAATGTTTATTCTTCACCTTGATTTTCCAGATATACGTTCCGTCAAGCAATTGTTCGTTGTGGTATGTCCCATCCCATCCCTGTTCGTAATTCAGAGATTCGAAAATCAGCTCGCCCCATCTGTTGAAAATCTGCAAATGATAACTTCGCGTATCAAAACCCGCCGTTAAAACCGGCTGAAACACATTGTTGAATTCATCCCCGTCGGGCGAAAAAGCATTCGGAACATAATAAATGAGATCTTCCGCTACATGCACAGTTCTGAATGTCGTATCGCGGCATCCATGATCACTGATCGCAATCAGCATTACGTCATAATCTCCGGGTTCATTACCAGGGAACAAATGCGTCGGATTTTCATTGATACTGCCAAATCCATCCTCAAAATCCCATTGATAATTTGTCGCTCCGTAAGAATGATTGAAGAAATTGACAAAGGTGTTCGACATCTCTAACTTTGCCGGATCCAGGTCGAAATCTGCAATCGGATTCGGGTACACACATAAAAACGCTGTTTGTGTTCCTGTATTGGTACATCCTTCCGGAGTTGAAACAGTCAATGTAACATCATAACATCCCGGATTTTCCAGTGTGACAGCTACCGTTCCGCAACCACTATACTGCGATCCGTCCGATACAAGCCACTGACAATTGTTCAAATTTCCGGTCGATAAATTGGTTAATGTCGCAACCAACGGAGAACAGCCCTGAGCCAGCGATGTCGAGAAATTGACTTGTGGAATCGGAATCACTGTAATGTGAACCACATCGGTATTCGTACAACCATTGGTGTCTGTTCCCACAACGGTAAAATCTCCCGTGGCCTGCGGAACAAAAGCAACCCCATCAACCACGTAATGATCCCAGACATAAGTGGCTGCTCCTTGTCCATTTAAAACAGTAGATGCTCCGTCACAAACAGGGAAATCATTTCCGGCAGAAACATTCGGTAAATCCCACACTCTGACCAAAATAGTACTTCCCACGGCATTCGTACATGCAGAAACCGATCCTTCCTGTACGGAAATCAATTGATAGGTAAAATCTCCCGGAACATTCGTCGGAGCAGAAACCGTTACTTGTCCGGTATTGGAAGAAACGGTCTGATTTGCTCCTCCGTTGATGGAATACGTAAACACAAACGGCGAAACACCATTCGTTCCCTGAAATGTCACAAGCGGTTGATTTTCATTCAGACACAAACTGATGTTCCCGGAAATAGTAGCGGTCGGAAGCGGATTCACAATGATCGTTGCCGTTCCGGCCTGATTCGCAGAACATGTTGTCGAAGACCCATCCTCAACACTCATCAACTGATAAACAAAAGTATCTACCACATTGCTCGGAACATTGAGGATTGCCACATTCGATCCGTTCGGTGTTGTAACAGTCTGCTGCACATTGTTCAAGGTATAAGTAAAAGTATACGGTCCAACCGTATTTCCACCGGTAAAAGTAACCTGTGGCTGATTGGAATGCTGACAAATCGTGAGATCTCCTGCAATAGAAGCTGTCGGCAAATCATTCACGACAATGATGACGGAATCCAGTAGCTGGTTCTGACACGTAGTCGGACTCGCATCCTGAACGCTTACCAATTTATACTTGTGAGAGCCCGCTGTAGTTGTCGGAATAGAAATCGTTGCTACACCGGCAGCATTGGAAACCACCTGCTGTACTGCTCCGTTATTGTATGAATAACCGAACGTGTATGGCGCCGTTGCATTTGATCCGGTAAAGGTTACGGTCGGAGCTGCGTCATTCAGACACACGGTCGTATTTCCAGCAATTGTCGCCGAAGGCAGTGGATTTACAGTCACAATTCTACTGTCGGTATTGGTACATCCTGCGGCGCTTGTTCCGGTCACGGAATAAGTAGTTGTCCCAACAGGCGGCGTAACTCCTGAACCATTGGAAGGAATTCCGTTATCCCAGCCGTAAGTGGCCGCTGTTCCCACAGCCTGAACAATAATCTGGCTGCCATCACACACACTTGTATCTGCACCGGCATTCACCACCGGCAACGCATTAACGGTGATCTGAGTCGAAGCCGGCTGATAGCACGGAACACCCGGTGTAAATGTAACCGTGTAGATCTGGGAAGTCGTAGTAGTGCTCGAAGATAAATCCAACGCACCGAGCTC
>NZ_JASLCN010000241.1 GCF_030151805.1 Fluviicola sp. | reverse complement strand
GTAGACTGTACTTTGGTCGGGAATGCATTACGCACTTTCCAAACTACAACCGGTTCGTGATCCTGGTTCAAAAGCGAAATAGTGATATCGCGGCGTTCGATGGTATTCATCTGAACTGAGTTCAGCCAATCGAAGTATTCGTTATCTCCCTGGAACATGCCTCTTTTAAGAGTGATGTTCGAGAATTTGCGCAGTCCCGGCATTTTAATTTTGCTGTACTCAGGACTTGCTCCCTGACGGTATTCGATGACTTCCAGCTCGGAATCAAGTCCGGAGATCTCTGTGAAACCTATTTTCGTTCCTCCCCATTCTACCTGAAAGTGAAACTTGGATAATGGATATGTTGCCATAATTTGTTGTTATTTTTCGTTAGTGATTACTGTTATGCCTGTTGCATCATGTGTGAGAAACGCAATACAATGAACTCGGCAGGTCTTACTACAGCCATTCCGATTTCGACGATCATGCGACCGTTTAAGATATCATCAGCTGACATCGTTGATCCAAGCCCGATCTTTACATAGAATGCTTGTTCCGGCTTAGCACCGGCAAGCGCTCCTGCTTTCCATTGAAGGATCAGGAAGTTCTCGATCATAGCGCGAACCTTTACCCATGTGTTGGCATCATTTGCCTGGAACACGAAACCTTCGGTTGCTTTTTTCACGGACTCTTCTACCATGTTGTAGAAACGGCGCACGGAAACGTATTTCCACTCTGCACTGTTACCATCCAAAGTGCGTGCTCCCCAAACAAGCGTACCCTTCCCGGTAAATGCTCGGATAGCATTGATGGATTTTCCTGCAACGGTGTCAACGTTCATACCATCCTGCAAATCATTTGAAATGTTGTAATTCGGTCCGATCACATAGTTCAGACTCACATTTGCCGGAGCTTTCCATACACCGTTGTTTGCATCTGTTTGGGCATAAACCCCTGCAACAGATGAACTTGGAGGTAATAATACCGGAAGTTGACCGATTACGCTTTTGATACTGTTATAAAGCGCATTGTTACTAATTTTCAATGCTGCCAGATTTGTAGCACTTGTAGAGGATGAAAATGGAGCCAGAGCTAAAATCAAATCAGCAATATCTCCATTTGTATTCTGAATAATGGTGATGTTGGCAACAAGATCAGCAGTGGTTAAGGAAGCAGTGATGTCATCTTTTGCATCCGAAACCTCGGCATTGTCAGTAGCAGCATTCAAAGTGTCCAAATTCTGGCTCAGATTGAAATTGAGCAGTTCCGGGTAATTTGTAGTCCACGTATCAAGCGCATTGGTTGCTGAAAGTAATGCAGGAAGATCCGGATCCCCGGGATTACTTGCAATTACTCCTCGTCCGATATTTACCATTTGAGTCAATGATCCGATAAGTGATGCTGATGAATTGGAAATTTCCAATACTTTGTTACGGATATTTGTTACATTGGACAGGGTTGGACTAATACCGGCCAAATCTGTAATGTAACCAGCCAAAAGACCTTTGATTGTCGTCACGGGACCTGTAGAAATAGCTTGAACATCGGCTCCGAAATCACCGGATGAAGTAACGTTAACAGCAACTGCTGCTTCATCGTATTGGTAATCAAGGATAGTTTTCAGGTAAGGATAATATGATGCACCATATTTGGTGTAGTCTGCATTACCGGAGATAAGATTGCGCAGATTGAGGAAATCAGTCGTAGTATTTACCGTAGTTAAATTACTCATGGCAACATCAATAATGGTAAAGCGATCTTGCAGCTTATTACATTGAGCCAGGGCATCATTGTATAATGAATATGCATCTGATGGTGCAAGGGATGTTACATCCGTGAAAAGAATCAAAGTCGGCTCATCTTCTTTCTCAAGTACTGTTAGCCCTTTTTTGATAGTTACAGCATCTGGTGGAGTTGCGTAGCCATCATCTACTGATACGATGTAGCATGGTCCACCTCCGTTTGCAAAGTACATTTGTACCGAATAGTACATCAGGAACTTGCTTCTGCTTGCTGGCGGAAGGTCAGCACTGATTCCGCTGTCTGATACAGATACGGTAATTCCGGCTTGATTCTGTGCTTTTCCAAACTGTGTTTCATAATCCAACATGGATGTAATCCTTACAGGAACGGGAGGAGCAGTCGGATCTGGTCTTAAAGGTGAACCATCCAATGCTAATGCTTTTTCCGTGTACCCGATAAAGGCCGGAATTGCGGTTGCTACCTGAGCAACTGACGGTGGAAGTAAGTTGACTTCTTCCACGTAAACGCCTGGTGTATTTAATGTTAACGCCATTGTTTATTGTGTTTAGATATAAATTACTGAATAAAAAATCCCCGCTTTAATTTCTGCTTTTTGGACATCCGGCGCGGGGAAGTAGTACGGAGTCAAATCGAATACATAGTGTTCGGATGGAAGCTCCGGATCTTTGTTTCGGAGTGTAAGGTGCTGTGGGTTAATTAGATTGTAACCGTTTCTGGTGAGCGGTTTTGGACTGGTTGTTTCTGCATAGTAATCAGAGTTTTGAAAGTAATATTTCCAGATAGTACTGCGGTTTGCAAACTCCATTACGAAGCTTGTCGGGCTAGCCGGAACTTTTCCGTCGTTATCAGTAATACTGTGCGTAGCTCCGTGCATACGGAGTACAACGACACCAAGTAATCCGATTCGATCTTCTCTGGATATGTTCAGCATATCAGCAACTTCCTGCGACTTAGCCAATGGCGTAAGCCGGTAGCTGTCGGAAATATAAGTTGGAGAATCTACCTGTTCCTGAGCCGTCGGCAGATAAGGGAAATTAGTCTCTCCGGGTGGCTGAATGTTTGAGAAAAAGAAGAATTCATTTTTAACCAGGGTCAGATCGGTATAAATCTCGAAAGCCGGATCGTTGATCTTGACTAAAAAATGTAATTCCACATTATCTGAGAGTGGAATGAATGGCTTAGCCGGTGTTCCGGGTGCTGTTTCCTCAACCAGGGCAATGACTTCCAATCCGCGTTTACCGGCATTTAGAAGCAGTTTTTGATTTTCCATGACCTTGCGGGTCTGTGCTGTTGGAGTTACCTGGAGAAAACCGTTGAAAGCATAGTTTTTGAACATCAGCTGCTGCTGTTGCGGATCCATGCCTCTGAAAGGATCAGGACCGCTGTTCAGATAATACTCGTGAAGTACCTGCAGCTCAAAAAGAGTCCGGTATGTTTGTGAATAGCTCATATGTGGTTAAATCAAACGGGGTTGACACTAATATTTCCAATGTTTTCCGTGATCTTCGGAGACTCATTTAAAGTTGCTTCCCGGTCAATCACGACTAAACTCATTTTGTAGAGAGCACTCGGAAGTTGCCGACCCCCAAGCGTTCCCCAGATGTAATTGAGGTTTTCAAAAGTGGGGGTATACAACTCCAGCGTGTATCGAAAATCACCCATAGCTCCCAGAATCGGATCGGAATGTTCGAAGTTGGTATTGGCCTGGGTGAAAACGCTTTTTCCCTGGAAAAATTCCAGAATCCGTGAGAGATATTTCAACGAGACATCATAACCGGTTTTATTCGAGCTGAACAGGATATACAAGTTCAGGTTGATCTTATTGTTGCGGTAGGCTATCTTATTGCTTTCTATCCGATTGTTTGGAAGATTCCGCATGGTAACTTCTTCGTTTAGATTGAGTAGAGTCAATACAACTTTATTTGCCATCGGTGGTGTTGATTCTGATTCGTTCTCGACAAATGCAATATTATCAAGTACAACATCTTCGTCAAGCCCCTGACTGGCCAGGTAGCTGTTTAATTCTCCAATCAAAATATACAATGCTTCGTAAATCATGATAGTGTGTTTTGTGGTTATTAATACGATTCTTAAAATTGTGGATTCGGGTGTTTTAAACAACCGCTAAAGTTGTTTGAACGAGAGAAAGCAGGACTTCCGATGAACTTTTAATCAGCAGGATACGTCTTTAAGAAAAGAGACAGGGAGATTGAGGTTTAAGATCTCAAAAACCGGGAGCCAATTCTGTCAGTGAACAGTTGTCTTTTCTGCGGTTAGTAACTTACCAAAAAGCATTGATCAATGCATTCAGAACATTTCCAGGGTGTTCATGAAACAATCAATCGTTGCCGGAAACACATATTTTGTCCATATTCTTTGCAGCTTCCAGGCCCGCAAAAAAATACTTTCAATACATATGCCCGAAAGTCCTTATTTTTCTCGTTCTTGTTATCAACTTGTTCTGCAGAAACAAGCATGGAAAATTGAAATGAAAACACACCTGATAGATGATTCATGCGGTGCGCGGGTGCAGGATTATCTATCGATAATGTGTTCCCTTCTTTTCCATAAATGCGATAACAGTTTCTGGCAAAGAAATCCACGTGAACAATCTAATGAAAGATCGAACATGCAAAATTCAAAACCGTCTACTTTCGATGAACCGGAAGAACCAATTCTACGAAAAGTAAATTTATTTTCTCTATAGCTCCTGGAAAAGCTAAGTCAGTATGTTGACTATAAAAACTGGAAAGATTTGACTTTGTTTAGTCGAGTGAAAGATAAATGGTATTTTGTTTATATCCAAATTTTTAGCGGTTTTTTTTCAAGTATTTTTTTAGGTTTTTTGTTTGTATTATTGTTCAGTTATTGAACGGTGGTTTTATCGGTTTATTGTTTTTTCTGAAACAAAGATAAGAGGAGAAGATCGTAAACTATTTATGCTCTTTAAAACAAAAAAACTTTTTTTTGGAAGGCTCAAAATCACTCTTTTATTCCGATTTTTTCCATTATCTTTAAAGTTGAGTTCTCTATAAGAATTCATTTTATCCATAACTTAAATCACAAACCGAATTCACATGTTAAACAAAACAGCAATCACTTCTGTTGCTACCTGGGAGCAGCTTTTTCTTTTCCTGAGCGAAATCGTTCATTACCGGATGAAAACCGTTCAATTGAATGAAGAAGCCGAATTTCCGGACATTACATCCTTTCTGAGCGAAGATACTTTAAAGTCGATTCCTGCTCAGGGCGTGCTCACCGAAATTGATTTGGTAGCGCTTACCCTGGCGCTTGCACCGCATATGCAGCCCGAATTGTTACCGGAACTGCTTTCCGTTTATTTGCCTCAGGGTAAAGAATTCCCTGAAATGGCGCTGGTAAGAGGCAAAAACCGGGAATTGTTTTTCCCAACTGGAGATACCTTATTGTATTTACTTGCAGGGAAAGACCTCGAAACCAGAATGAGCCTTCTACGCTATTTCCAGGTCGATTCGCATCTGTTTCAAACGGGAATTCTTTCCTTTGAAGACGGATCGAACTATGAACCGCGAATGAGCGGCAGATTGGTTATTGACGAAGAATATGTCGATATTATTACAACCGGAGCCGTACAGAAGCCCCGAATGGGAGCCGGATTTCCAGCGCAGCTCATTGAGACAAGTCTCGAATGGGAAAACCTGGTTTTGCAGAAGAAAACACTGGATCAGATCATGGAAATTCAGTCCTGGTTGAAACATCAGGATCAGTTGATGAATGGATGGGGACTTGCAGGAAAAATCAAGCCGGGCTACCGGGTGTTGTTTTACGGAGCACCGGGAACCGGGAAAACGCTTACGGCAACATTGCTTGGAAAATATACCGGTCGCGATGTTTACCGGATTGATTTGTCTTTGGTCGTTTCCAAATACATTGGTGAAACGGAAAAAAACCTTTCCCGCTTATTTGATAAGGCAGCAAATAAAGAATGGATTCTTTTCTTTGATGAAGCTGACGCGGTGTTTGGAAAGCGCACGAGCGTGCGTGATGCACACGATAAATATGCGAACCAGGAAGTGTCCTATTTATTACAACGCATTGAAAATCATCCCGGATTGGTGATTTTGGCTTCCAACCTGAAAAGCAATCTTGATTCGGCATTTACACGTCGTTTTCAGTCGATGATCGAATACGATATGCCGGGAGCAGCAGAACGATTATTGCTTTGGGACGATATTTTACCCAAGAACCTGGCTTTGCATAAAGAAATTTCGATCGACCAGATTGCGCGTACCTACAATCTCAGTGGAGCAAATATTGTCAACGTGGTTCAATTTGCCTGTCTGAAAACTGCCGAAGAAGGAAGTAATGAGATCAGCCGCAGGAATTTGATTGAAGGAATCCGGAAAGAATACGTAAAAGAAGGGAAGATGTTTGCTTAAAAAAGTGTCCCGGACTAGTTCAAAAAGTTCATGGAATTGAAAAGGTCTAAATCAAAGTGGAAATACTTTTATTTGAACAATTGAACAATTGAACAATTGAACAATTGAACAATTTTATCTTCTAAACAAACAGAACTAAAAATTCACTCTCAGCTGCACCGTAATATCCGACTTCCTGGATCCTTTAATTTCCTCCGGGCCGGAACTGATGACCGTTTTGTTCGCATACAGGTAAACACCGTAACGAATCCATAAGTTGCAATGTCTCAGGAATGTGAAGCGGACAAGTGCATATGCCCGCGATCCCTGGTAATAATAGGCCGGAATCGAAAAGACGTATTGAGCATTGTTTTCGAATGTGTAAATCCGTGAGTCGTAACTATCAGTGTCGAAAAGCGCATAACGCAAGGTTATGTCGAATGGTAATTTCGTTGGTTTAAACAGGAAATCCTGAGTGAAGATCCAGCCATCTTCCGGAGCATTGCTTTTCCGGTTAATGGTCACATATTCCAACCTGCTTTTGATCGTGAAACTTTCCAGTACTTTGTAAGAAAGGTTCAGACGGTAATTGTTCTGAACAACATTTTCAATCGGAGTAATGGATCCGTCAGAGTCCCTGGAGTTCTTTTGTCGAACCTGTTGCCTGAAACGCGCGTAGATTTCAAAGACTTTATTTGGTTTGTAGGTCGGTTGAACTAAAAATTCATGTCCTTTAGACGGAGCATCAACCTGGTATTTCAGCCAGGGAAAACGAAAGAAATCAATATAAGAACTAACAGACCAGGCCGGAGCCAGTTTGAGTTTGATTCCGGAGAACAATCCGCTTTCATTCTGAGTATTACTGCCTTCGGAAAATCCGTTGTTGTAAAAACTGTAATATCCTTTGGAATAATTGCGGTAGATCACGGAAATGGAAACACTCGGATCGAGAATTGCCATCAAACCGTAAAGTTGTGCAAAAGATTTGGAGTGCGTGCTGTAAGAAACCTCTCCGAAAAAGTTAAAGTTTCTGATCACGAAATTGTAATCGCCGCTGATAGCAGTAGTGTTTTTTCCTCTGAAAGCGTATAAATTGTAAGGAACAGTATCTCTCAATAAAGGCTGATTATATTGTTGGTTGACAAGAGCTATTCCGGCATTAAAACGGGTTGAATTGTAACTCAGATAATTTCCGATCACTTGTTCTTTCAACCGGTTTTTCTTCGCGATCTCACTGTTTGTACGGTGTAATCCGGAAAGATCAATGGTTGTAACAAATTCCAGGTCATCCGTTAGCGAATCGGCAATTCCGGTTCCGTCCACTTTTTTATGGCTGTAGAACGTCAGCAAATTCCACTTTTTGTACCCGATAATTGCCGCTCCTCCGCGAAAAAAACGGTTTTCATCTACCGAAGTGTAAGGACGTAGCAGATTTGCTGCCTTTTTCGATGAAAAAATATCGGCACTTTTCCCGAAAGCATAACCACTCCAGGTGTTGAGTCCCTGACCGATTTGAATCTGGTAATCTCCGGCTGCAATTGCCCGGACGTATTTTCCACCTTTGTAAAATGCGTGAAAGGAATAGAAATCGAAGCCGTTTTTTTGCGAACCTTTGAAAAATTCCTCACCGGGATCCTTCTCAGCAGTGAAACCTAAGCTGATATTGGTGCGGTAAGTGTAGCGCAAACGCGTATAGTATTTATCCGCATTTCCGTGATAATAACCGTTTGAATTGTTCAGAACAGAATCCGAAACCGGAGTGTAACCTTTTTTCCGCTGCGGAGTACGTTGATATCGGACAAACCATTCAATATTCCCGTTTTTGATAGCATCCTTGAATGTAATGTGAAGATTTTCCAAACGATCATCGACCCGGATGAAGGGAAGAACCAGGTAAATGGTATTTAAATCCCAGTATTTCAATGATTGGAGTTCATAAATACTGATAAATTTCCCGAATCGTTCAATGTGGAGAAGCACATCTGTGATTTGTACTTCCGTTAAAAGTCCCAGTGATCTCAATTCATCCGGGTTTGTACTGTTCAGATTGATCGGATGATCAAAGAAGTAATTGAGCTGATCGAAAATATTCGTTAGATCCAGTTCTTCCGATTCCGCTTGTTCGGCGATAAACTCGACGCGCTGCTGGATAATTTCATTGCGTTCCTGGCTGAAAGACCAACAACTGCAGAAGAAGAAAAAAATAAGTATGAGCCTATTTTTGTTCATGTTCTTTCAATTGATAATTCAATCCGATGTTTGGCGACCAACCAAGCGTTTGATGGTATTTTGAACCGAGATCAATGGAAAATCCGGAAACCTTGTACCCGAATCCCAAAGCAAATTCCATCGGTGCACTTTGCGCTCCGATACGAATGTATAGTGGTTTTACCGGCTGATATTCGACCGCTCCTTTGAACGAAATTTTGGTAATGATCTGCTTTTCAACTTCAACAAAAATGGAAACCTTTTTGGATGGTTTGTAATGGCATCCGGCACGCATAATGGTTGCAAAACGATCGCGAATCGGGCTGATCCGCTGTCTGCCGATATTCATCACAGAAATACCGATACTCCATTTTTCGGAAACTTTCGCCAATAACCCGGCTTCAATGGTTCCGCTGGTCGTTGATCCGTAATTACCCCCAAGTCGTAAAGTCTGAATGTTTCCCTGAACGCCCAACTGCAGGAAATCCGTAAATTTCATGCTGTAGCCCAATCCCGCACGCGTATTCCGGTACTGTTCATACCCGAAAAACTGAGCTCCGGCTGAAATAACTCCGACTTTCAACGGAATGGCAAGAGCCAAAGCCTGTGTTTGCAATTCTTTGGTTAAAAAGCGCGTTTCGTAATAAGCCCCGAAGGAAATGGTACGGATTGAAGCTGCTGCTCCGGGATTGTGGTGATATGCCCAAACATCGTCCAGGCAAACACTGGTATTGGCAAGCGCAACAGATCTTGCCCCAACCGGATTCCATCCCTGACTGAAAGAAAGCAGTCCGGAATAAGTAGTGAATAGTAGTAGTAAAAGTTGTTTCATGTCTTATTTTGAAAAAAGCCGCCTTTTGAGAGGTATCTTTTGTTGAAAATAATCTTCTTCGTTTAGAAAAAACCAGTTGTTGCCTCCATCTGAAGAAATAGCATACAATTCGTACGCTTTGTTTTTCTCTTCAAGTGATTCTTTGCGAACCGTGTACTTTCGTTCAATCCACTTTCCATCGCTTTTCGTTTCACGGTATAACAAATTACTGAAAACCACTTCTTTTTTCTCTAACTCATTGCTAAAGTGGTTAATAAAGACGGAATCTCCAAGCGATGAATAATATTTTACGACTAACGGATGCGTTAATCCGGCATATTCAAGAGTATTATTATCATTATGCGCCTTGATGTATTTGGATAGTTGTTTATTCAGTCTGTTTTCCTGTTCACCGGAAAGCGTACAAGAAACCGCTAAAACAGACACGATTAGAAAAGTTGAAAATTTTAACACCGCTTGTCAAATTTTTGTTGAGACTAAAGTTAATTAATTTATTTTTGGATAAATTAATCTACTATGAATAAAATCTTTACACTACTATCCTTATTGGTGTTCAGTGCCTCGATGGCATCTGCTCAGCTTACCAATGAAACAATTACGCTTAACGGCGTAACAAGGACCTACAAATTGTATATTCCTGCGGGATTCAATGCTCAGACCGAAAGTCCGGACATGATTATCATCCTGCACGGCCTGGGTGGAACCAATGCGGATATGGTTTCCGCAGGATTTAATAACATTGCGGATACTGCCAGAGTGATTGCTGTTTATCCGCAGGCTTTGAACAACAGTTTCGGAATGGCCGGATGGAACAATGGAACCTTGCTTGGAAGTACAGCAGATGATATTGACTTCATGCATGCGCTGATCAATCGAGGATTGACTGATTTCAATGTAAATCCTGCGCGTGTTTATGCAACCGGTTTTTCGATGGGATCAATCATGTCTCACCACATGGCTTGTGCGATGAACCAACGGATTGCAGCAATCGGAGGAATGTCCGGAACAATGCCGACTTCGGATATCAGTTCTTGTGTACCCAGCTACAAAACTCCGGTTATCCATTTGCACGGAACTGCTGACGGAACGGTTCCGTATAACGGAACAGCATTGCCATCTTTGAGTTTGGTTCCTCAAACAATTGATTTCTGGAGAGGGGTTCACGGTTGTGCTGCGAGTGCAGATTCAACACGTCTTCCGGATACAGGAACGGATACCATTTCCGTTGACCGTTTTGTTTATGATAACTGTAATCCGGTTGCTTCATTGGAATTGTGGAGATTTAACGGAGCAGGACACGTTTATCTGTACAAACCGGTAAGTGATATCGAAGAAATGATCGAAGTTTGGTTGTTTTTGAGAAAATGGAATCATTCCAATCCTTCTACATTGGATGTACAGGAAAGTGCTGAAAATCTGTTCCGGATCAGTCCGAATCCTTCCAACGGAATGGTGAAGGTGACAAGTAATTTTTCAGGACTTGTGAAACTGATTGACCTGAATGGTGCTTTGGTAGCCGAACAGCAAGTTTCATCCGGAGTTTCTGAATTGGACTTCACTTCCGTTAAAAAAGGAATTTACCTGATCCAGATCGGAACGAAGACATCGAAGATTGTATTGAATTAAAAGGAACAGAAAGAATCAAAAGGAAATCCATTCGTTGTAAAGCGGATGGATTTTTTTATGTCTGGCATGACAGTTTAGAGGATGATAACAAAAAACGTTGCGCCCTTTGCTTCCCGATAGCTATCAGGATTGCGTTTCAAAGATTATCAAGAGTAATTTGTGCATTCATCGAAGAGAAACAAAATCAGGAAACTTCTGCTCTGTTTTAGTTGTGAAAATACGCATAGACATCCCGCAGTGGCGGGACAAGTTGTATCTATTAGCCCAGTCACAGCAGGGGATTTGTGCATTTTTTTGTTTTAAATAAATTCTACTCTTTGCGTTCAAACAGAATTGGTATACAATCTTTTTATTGGAAGGCAACATTCATCTATCCCTATTCGAAACAAAACCTATTGAAAATACTGCTCAATTTCCTCAGCGCTCATTTCCTTGAAGTTAAACTCACAGGCAATCATATCCTGGATCCGCAGTTTTTCAGGATATTGAATCGCTTTGATGGATTGATAATTGGGTTTTCCATTCAGGATGGAAACTTCAATGAAAAGATCCGGACTTTCTATTTTATAGTACCTGCCGAAACCTTCCAGCTTTCTGAATACGGGATAATGAATAATTTCCATATTGACTTGAAAAAAGAAAACCACCCGTTTATTGACGGATGGTTTTCAAATATGTTTATTAACTACGAATGATTGTTAGTTCACTCTGAAAACGACTCTTCTTCCTTTAGCAAGTTTCAAATCATCATCGTCAGTTTCTTTGATTTCAGGACTTGGAACATCACTTCCTTTACTTTCCGATTTTAATCTGGAAGCATTAATTCCTTTTGAAATCAGGTATTCTTTTACGACCTGGTTACGTTTCGTATCCATATCGGAATAGAAATCTTTCTTTTCTGCCAATTTATCCTCCTCAGCGTTTTTGTGCCCGCTTACGGTATTTGTCATATTTGGATTTTCCGTAAGTACTTTCGCAACGATATCCAAAGCTGCTTTTGCCTGAGGCGTTAAGAATGTTTTTC
>NZ_JASLCN010000234.1 GCF_030151805.1 Fluviicola sp. | reverse complement strand
AACTTTATGCGCAGGAACTTATACTGTGACCGTAACGGATGCCGGAGGTTGTTCAATGACTGCTCAGGCAACGGTCACAAATAATGCAAGTACGCTCGCTGTTCAGGCAAGTGCAACAAATGAAACGTGTCAGAATGCATGTAATGGTACTGCTTCATCCACGATTACGGGTGGAACTGCTCCGTTTACTTATTCCTGGTCAAACGGTGCTACAACGGCAACTATTACGGCTTTATGTCCTGCAACTTATACAGTTCAGGTAACGGATCATGTCGGATGTACAGGAAGTGCGCAGGCAATTGTTGCAAACGGAGCGATTGTTTCAGTTACTGCAACACCGGTAAATGAAACGTGTCAAAACACGTGTAATGGCTCTGTATCAACAGTCGTTACAGGTGGAGCTACTCCATATACTTATTCGTGGTCAAACGGTGCAACAACATCCGGAATTTCAAATATATGTGCAGCGAATTATACGGTTCAGGTAACAGATCACAATGGTTGTATCGGAAATGCACAAGCTGTTGTTGCTCCCGGAAATAATAATTTAAATGTTCAGATCACGGTTGCAAACGAAACTTGCGCAGGAAGCTGCGACGGCACATTGACTGCAGCGGCTTCCGGAGGAACTGCTCCATATGCTTACTTGTGGAATGACAATTCTACTTTGGCAAACATCATCAACCAATGTCCGGGAACATATTCTGTGACTGTAACAGACCAAAACGGTTGTTCCGGCAACTCTACCGGAACCATTTTAGCAGGAACTGCTATCCAGGATCCTACAATTCAAACTACAGGACCATTCTCAACATCTGATGCACCGGTTCAATTTGCTGCTGCAAGCACCGGTGGAACCTGGACTGCGAATTGCGGAACATGTATCTCTGCTTCCGGGCTTTTCAATCCACAAACAGCAGGCGCAGGAACTTACCAGGTTTGTTATTCAGTTGGTGCCGGAGCATGTGCTTCCCAAGACTGTCAAACGATTGTTGTAACAGGATGTACTCCTCAAACAACAAGTGAAGCTCACAGCATTTGCCCGGGATCAAGCTATACGTTCAACGGACAAACTTTTACGACCGCAGGTTCTTATCCATTCCAGTTTACCGGACAAAATGGATGTGACAGCACACATACGTTGGTTCTTTCTGTTTATGATGTAACTCCACAAGCCGAAAATAAAACACGTTGCCAGGGAGATTCACTGGAACTTCAGGGAACCTGGTATTATCAGTCTGATAATGTTGTTTGGAACATTGTAGACGGAAATGGTTGTCCTACAACTCATACGGTTCATTTGGTATTTGAAGATTGCAGTATCGAAGATTACGCAGTGTACATTCCAAACATCTTCACTCCGAATAATGATCATACGAATGATTTCTTTGCAATCAGCATTATGGGTGGCTATTTGGAAGAAGGATTCATTGTAAACCGTTGGGGAAATATTATCAAGGAATTTTATTTGGATGATCTGACATGGGATGGAAAAACCAAAGAAGGATTGATGGTTCCGGATGGTGTTTATACGTATGTTTTTGTGGTGAGTAATAACTCAGGTATTAAAACGAAGTATCACGGATTTGTTACTGTAGTCAGATAATTCAACGGAAAGACCGGACGTAATATTGCGGAATTACCTACCAATAAAACGATGGGTTGTTGTTAGATTCCTTTGCATGAATCGGATTGACGGCTTCGTTCCCGATCCCTTTATTTTAGCGATATTACCTGATAAACATTCTGAATTTCTACCAAACGATTGCTCTTAAAGAAGTTCTTGAATTTCTATATCCCCGGACGTAATATTGCGGAATTACGCCCGCCCGGCAATACAAACAAAATTTTCACTATAACTCACTTCTTTACCCGAATCCCAATCACATTCGGCAAAGCCCAATAAGACTCATTGGTATCTTTTGTATACGTTCCTGAAACATAACTCCCAACTTTCTGCATACAGAAATCACCGATATGCACATACAAACTTGTTTCCGGCCCGCCCTCCATATAAATTGCATTGTGTAAAGGTGTAGGGAACTGCTTCATAAACCCAATCATTTGGTTGTGTGTGTACGGAGAGCGACAAAAGATAATCATCAGGTTATCCTGATCGTCGTGGGCGCAAACCAACATACTGCAGGATTGAATACGTTTTTTCCAGTTCATCGGGTTTCCGGAACAATCCAACATGCGTAATCCCTGGGCGAAGCTGGTATACTTATTTTCAATCTGGGCGTATGAAGTGCATTCCATATCATAAACCACGGCATCCATTGCATTCAGCGAATCAACCGGATTGAGCGCAAACATGACATTCCAGCCCTCTTTGTAAGCAAACTGATTGTTGTGCGATCCGTTTTTCAGCAAACCTCTGCTCATTAACGGTTTTGCCAGGTCATACATTCCGGCATTGAATACAATGTTCAGATTCATCGTATCAGCCCAGGTTTTCACGGATCTTGAAACACTATCCATTCCGGAAGCTGTGAACAAATCAAACTCAACTAGTTTCGGATCAATTTTCAGAATAGTCAGTCTGGAATCTCCCATAATGGATCGCACAGGTGCATCCGTTTCACAAAACGAAACCCCTTTCCCGATTTTCTGCCAATGAATTACCAGATCCATCGTGTCCTTCGGTCTTTTGTAAAGCGTATCCGTTCCATCCTGAGCGAATGAAGAGAAACTTCCAATAAAAAATAAAGCGAAAATGGCTGCTTTATGCATCTTCATTCCAGTCAAACTTCTTTTTTTCAAATGGGAACAGATCAAAAAGCTCGCCGGAATAATAGAATTGATACGCAATTGCTCCGAAAGAATAAGGTTTTTCATAAATTTTAATGGTCGACCCGCCTACTCTCGGATTCGATTTCGGTTTTGATTGCGGATAACCGACATTGAACAAGGTCGCCAGAATTTCCGGGCGTTTGTCAATCGGGAAACCGGCTTTCTCCCACTGCACCTTCATTTGCTTTAAAAAAACAGCTGCGTACATGTAGGAATAATAGTGGTTGTGGAAATCCGTCAAACGGTCAATTCGTTCTTTGTTTACCGTTGCCGTATCCTGCCCTTTGAAATTCAACAAATGTTCGTATTGCGGACCCAGATAGAAAATACTGTTCGGGTTTTTCAAATGACTTTCGATGTTCTTCGCAGTGTGTTCTTTAATCCCGGTTACACCAAATGAGAATTGAGATTCTACCGAAAGTACTTTCAGCGGCCCGATCCATTTCTTATATGCTTCGCGGGAAGAATTGAACAAGCGGATTTGCTCACCAACCAAACAGGAAACAATCAAACGCCCCTCTACTCCGGTTTGATTAGCCACCGAATCAATGAGTTTTTTGTCCTTTGCAACAGCTTCCTTGAACGTTTTCCATTCCGCGATATTCATCCATTCAAAAGCACTCAAAGTAGTCACTTCTTTTGCCTGTTTGGAATTGAACCGGATTTTTGAGATTGCTTTTTGGTACGATTTGTTTTCCTTCAACTGCAGATCTACCGCATCCAGCATACGCAAAACTTCGTAACTATCCGCCCCATCCTGAAGTACGGAAAGAATGTATTGCGCATTTTGAGGGTAATATTCATTCAACACAATGATTCGTTCCATCGCTTCGTAGCGCTTTTGAACCATCGTCACACTGTCTACCTTGAAGTCCTGATTGTATTTATCCTGCATTTCCTGGAAATAGCGGTTGTTGGCATCCACCATTCCCGATTCCTTTGTGAAACCGAATTTGATTGCAGTATAACTGGCAATTAAAAAAAATCCCGCAATTGCAAAAGCATAAAGCAAGGTGTAATATGGGATTTTAAACCATTTACTTTTAAATAGTTTCTTCACTGAAAATTTATTTTTGCAAAAATACTAGCAAATGTCCATATACCGGCAACAAGTAAGTAGTTAATTTTGAGGATAAGAACAATCGGAAAGTAGTTTTAATGGTTTTCCAACTAAATTTATATCCGATTCACTCATTACTTTATTAAAAGCATAAAAATGACTCAACCATTTACCTCAAGCGCAGAAAAAATCGAATTGACAAATTTCAAGTTAAACAAATCCGGATATTATATCACCTTGTCTCTGATGTATTTGATGATTGCTATTCCAATCCTGGCTTTCATTTTTATTGTCTTTTCAGGTGGAAAACCCGCAATCGGATTACTAGTATTCACTATCGCTCTAGGTTTTGGCGCGTATTTTTTCTATCGTTTGGCGACTTGGAATAAATACGGAAAAGAGAACTTTATGCTTGCAAATGATCTATTAATCTACAAGCCGGAAGCAAAGAAAATTTCCTACAAAGAATTTGAGTTTAAAATAGAGAATCTGATCGTCTCAATCATTGATACGGAAGATCGTGTTGAATATGAAGGAACGCAGCAAACTATTGCCTGGCTAAAACTAAGTGATGGTCAAAATACGATTCAAACCAATATTAAAACACCCAAATCCGTGCTCATCGAATTAACGAAAGTTTTTGAAAAATGGGGAATTCAAAACGACAGATTACTAGAGGAAATCAAAGATTGATAAAATCCCTATCCGTCAATTAAGAGCTTTTATTCTACCTTTGCCGCATGGATAACAATTACATCTTTTACAAGCTTCGAAAAATCTACGAATGGGACGAAGAAAAAATCGGGCAGCTTTTCAAATCTGTCGAATACATCGTTTCACCCTTAGATATTTTTGCGTGGATGAAACAAGAACAGTATGAAGGATTTAAGGCAATGCCGGACCGGGATTTGGCTGCGCTTCTGAATGGGTTCATTGTAGACCAAAGAGGGCTGAAAGATGGAAAAATTCCGGAAAACGAAGAGAAATTAACCAACAACATCATTTTCAGAAAACTGCGTATCGCATTGAATTTCAAAGATGATGACATTGTTGAAACTCTCAAAAAAGCAGATATCCGAATTGGGAAACCGGAACTGAATGCTTTTTTCAGAGATCCGAAACATCCGCATTACCGGGTTTGCGGAGATCAGTTTCTGCGTAATTTTTTAAGAGGATTGCAATTAGAAAGCTATAAAAAGAAATAGAATTTAGATCTCATGATTCAGTCTCCCTCCTTGAGGAGGGATTAAGGGAGGTGGCATATGCGAATTGCATCTTTTAAGATATTTCCGTAACTTAAAATATGAAATTATACCATCACCACTACTACAATCCGAAACTTAAAGAATATGCGCGGGAATTAAGAACTGAAACTATTTCGAAAGCCGAAAAGTATATTTGGAAGGGATTACTTTCACGCAAACAGACCGGTGAACGTTTTTTGCGTCAAAGATCTGTTTACAATTTTATAGTCGACTTTTTTGCGCCTGAAATTGGTTTAATTATTGAAATTGACGGTAATTCGCATACTAACAAAGGAGATTATGACCGCTATCGCGAAGATAAACTCATTTCATTGGGATATACTATTATCCGTTTTTCGGAAGGAGATGTTTTGAATAATTTAGATCTGATCTCAGAACAGATCAGGCATGTGATTCATGCTTTGAGATCAGCCACCCTCCTCGATCCTCCCTCAAGGGAGGAAGCCTGAGAATATCTTCTTAAAAAGAGGATTTCTTTTTCCCCTTGAGGGGTAACAAAATCCAAACTTAATACTTCAACTCCGTCTGCTTCATAGAAAGCAAATCAAAAAGCCGGTAAACGTTTGTTTGATTTTCAAGTCCCAAAATACATTTCAAAGCCTCATTTACCATCAAGGTTCCGATGACTCCGGGAACAACTCCCAAAACACCGTTATCCGAGCAATTCGGTACTTCTTCTGCATTGGGTGGTTCCGGGAAAATATCACGGAGATGCTTGCTTCCTTCGTAATTAAAAACGGCTATCTGCCCCTGGAATCCCAGAATACTTCCGTAAACCAATGGTAAACCGAGTTTCACACAGGCATCGTTCACTGTATAACGTGTCAGGAAATTATCGCAGCCATCTACCACCAGATCAAACTGAGAAAGAATGGATTCGGCATTTTCATCCGTTAATGCACAATCAAATAATTCGATGTTAGTGTCCGGATTTTGCGCCAAAGCACGTTCTTTAGCCACTTCAGCTTTCTTTCTTCCGACATCTCCCGGACCGTAAAGAACCTGCCTATGCAAATTGGAATGCTCAATTACATCAAAGTCAATGATTCCGATTGTTCCTACTCCGCTACTCGACAAATATTGAATGACCGGGCAGCCCAAACCTCCGGCGCCAATTACGGCAACACGTGCATTTTTCAATTTCACCTGTCCCAACAAACCAACCTCATCCAAAATTGTTTGTTTGGAATAGCGCTTTGCTTCGTTTTCACTAAACATGATCTGCTACTTTTGAATAACTGCGGTCCCAATCTTTCCAAACGGCTTCATACCCATTCTGTTTGATCAATGCCGCAATTTCTTCTACCGAACGCTCATCCGAAATTTCAAATTGTTCCAACGATTCCGGTTCTACCACATATCCCCCCGGATTGGTTTTCGACCCGGCGCTCATAGTTGTAACACCCAACGGAATCACATGATTTCTGAAGTGCTCCGATTCACGCGTGGAAACCGATAATTCCACGTCTTCATTCATTAAGCGGTATGCACAGATCAATTGAACCAATTCCCTGTCGCCAACAATCACATTCGGTTCGATAATTCCTTCCGCAGGCCGCATACGCGGAAAAGAAATGGAATACTTCGTTTGCCAGAACGTTTTTTGCAGATAATCCAGGTGCATCGCGCAGAAGAACGAATCCGTGCGCCAATCTTCCAAACCAAGCAATACTCCCAAACCTATTTTGTGAATTCCCGCTTCTCCACAGCGATCGGGAGTGTCCAAACGGTATTGGAAATTCGATTTCTTTCCTTTCGGGTGATACGCTTTGTACACATCCTGGTGATAGGTTTCCTGGTATACCAAAACGGAATACACACCGGCTTCATGCAATTCTTTGTATTCTTCCAAATCCAAAGGTTGTACTTCCATGGAAATATTCGCGAAATCAGTACGCATCAATTCCAATGCATGCTTGAAATACGACATGTGTACCGTGTGATTTGCTTCACCTGTCACCAACAAAATGTGATTGAATCCTCGTTCCTTCAAAAAGTCCACTTCCTGGCGGATTTCAGCATCATTCAGTGTTTTACGACGGATTTTGTTATCAAAACTAAAACCGCAATACGTACAAATATTGTTGCATTCATTACTCAAATACATCGGTGTATAGAGCTGAATGGTTTTTCCGAAACGTTTTTGAGTCAATTGATGACTGATTTGGGCCATTTGCTCCAAATAAGGTTCCGCAGCCGGCGAAATCAAAGCTTTGAAATCTTCCAGATCCCGTTTTTCCTTGGCCAAAGCGCGTTCCACATCTCTCGCTGTTTTCGCGTAGATGGAAGATTTTACCTCGTCCCAATTGGTATTTTGAAAAAGTGTTGTAAAGTTCATTATTTATCCTCCCCCTTTATCCCCCTCCAAAGGGGGAATCAAATCTCATAAATTCAAAAATCCAGTCAACGGGCTGGAAGCATTCGCTGATCTCGACACCGCACCCAATCCGGATTCGTATGCCATTCTTCCTGCTTCTACAGCCATTTTAAAAGCCAGCGCCATTTCTTTCGGATTCTGAGCAACTGCAATCGCCGTATTTACCAAAACAGCATCTGCTCCCAGTTCCATGGCATATGCCGCATGAGAAGGTGCTCCGATTCCTGCGTCCACAATCACCGGAACCTTACTTTGTTCGATGATAATTTCCAGGAAATCCAGTGTTTTCAATCCTTTATTCGTTCCGATAGGTGCTCCCAAAGGCATGACGGCCGCCGTCCCCACATCTTCCAAGCGCTTACACAAAACCGGATCAGCATGAATATACGGCAAGATCACAAAGCCTAATTTTGCCAGTTCTTCCGTTGCTTTCAGCGTTTCGATCGGGTCAGGAAGTAAATACTTCGGATCCGGATGAATTTCCAGTTTTAGCCAATTCGTTTCCATTGCATCCCGTGCCAATTGAGCCGCAAAAACAGCTTCCTTCGCATTCCGTGCTCCGGATGTATTTGGCAACAATCCGATGTGGGAATGATTTAAATGAGCCAATAAATCATCCGTTTCCGTTTCCAGATCCACCCGTTTCAAAGCTACTGTTACCAATTCTGAACCGGAAGCCAAAACTGCTTCTTCCATTTGTTTTGAAGAACCGAACTTTCCTGTTCCCAAAAACAAACGCGATTTCAATTCTTTATCTGCGATTTTTAACATACTATTCTAATTTTCTTCTTAAGAATTTTTACAGTCTTGAAGTCCTGATATCTTAACATCCTGAAGTCTTCATTACCCCAATTTCTTTTCTATTTCTCTTACAATGTGTGCCTTTTCTGAGGATTTCGAAATAATTCCCGAAACGGCAACTCCATAAACTCCTGTTTGTTTCAGATCTTCCAGATCCTCCAGTTCAATTCCACCGATGGCATAAACGGGAATCGACAGCTGTCTCTCCTTCAATCCGGAAACAACCTGTTTGTACCCTTCCAATCCGAGAACCGGACTCAACTTCTCTTTGGTAGTCGTGAAACGAAACGGGCCTAAACCAACATAATCGCACTTTTCTGCTATTCGCTGCAACACATCCTGGAAGGTATTTGCCGTTCCTCCGATAATTTTTGTCGGGCCGAGAATTGCACGCGCTTCTGCAACGGAAGTGTCCGTTAATCCGAGATGAACTCCGTCGGCATCCGTTTCCTTTGCAATTTCGACCCAATCGTTGATGATCAGTTTTGCTTCGTGAAACTGACTCCAGACTTTGGCCTTTTTTGCCAGCGAGGTGATTTCTTCTTTTGTTCCGTTTTTAAAACGAACCTGAAGCAATTTACATCCCGCTTCAAAAGCTTCCAGGATGTCTTTTTCCTGCTCGTCAAGCGTTGAACCTTGTGATATGTAATGAATTCTATCCAGCATGATATGCTAATAAATGTGTATTGCTTGCTAATCTTTTTTCAATGTAATGCTTCGCTTTCTGACACGCATCGAGCATGTTTTCTCCCAATGCGAGATTCGAAGCGATTGCCGCGGAAAGAATGCATCCCGAACCGTGTTTCGGAAAACATTTTTCAGAATCCGTTTTCGGAGGAATTTCTCTCGGAATTCCACCTTCAAACAACAAGTCTACTCCCAGACGAACAGAACTGTGACCACCTTTCAGCAACACGTGCGTGAACTGTGTCAATTGAAATGCTGCTTCAATTTCGTCATCTGTTTGCGTAACCCGTTTCACTTCCAGCTCGTTCGGTGTAATCAGACTTACCAGTTTCAAAACCTCGTGAAATGTTTCCTGATTCCAGCTCGCATGCAGTTCAAAACCGGAGGAAGCCGATAAAACAGGATCCCAAACAATCGGGATCAAGGGAAACGAAGCTTTTATAACTGCCAAAATTGCCGACAAAGTATCCAGGTTCTCCACAATTCCGATTTTAACCGCCGAAACCCGGTAGTTTTCCAGTATCGGCAATAATTGATTCAGAATATGATCTTTCTCAAACCAATGCACCGAAATAAAATCCGTTTCAGTTTGATTCGTATTTCCGGTCAAAACCGCCATTCCCAGGCAATGATGCTGCTCGAATGTTTTCACATCAGCCAGCACTCCTGCTCCTCCCGTTGGGTCGAAACCGGCAATGCTTAGTACTATGGGGCGATCGTAATTCATAATTCTGATTTTATCTCTTTCAAAGAGTTAATCGGGTTTTCTGATTTCCAGATTGCTCCCAGCAAAGCCACTCCATCAAATCCCAAATCAATTGCTTCCTTCGCATTATCTGCCTGAATTCCTCCCAAACCAATCAATTTTGCAGGGCTTTCTTTCCGGATCGAAAAATCGAATGATTCGGCCAGATAACCGGGCTTCGAAATACTGTCAAAAACAGGACTCAGAAATGCATAGGAAAAATGCTCCGGCAACCCGTTGTATTCTTCCATACTGTGCACCGAAGTCGAATAAATCTTTTCAGGATCCACCCCGGTCCATTTCGAATCTTCCCATTTTTTCCGGTCCCGTTCCGAATAATGAAAGCGTTTCAATCCCAAACTCACTCCCAAATCATGGTGATGATTCAAGACCAATCTTGTGCGGTATTCCGGATCAATTGCCCGAACAAATCCGATCAATTCGCTCTCATCAGCTTCATACTTCCGAATGTGAAACAAATCTAATCCCGCGCGAAACAACTCGTTTACAAGCGTTGCTTTGCCGGGTTTCAATTCACTATCGGAAATAACGATGAGCATTACAAATAAATTTGACTTCCTTTTGTTTTAAATTCTTCCGATTTTTCAAACATTCCGGATTCTGCCGCATCACGAATATCTTGTGTGATCTTCATGGAGCAGAATTTCGGTCCGCACATGGAACAGAAGTGAGCAATTTTCGCTCCTTCCGCAGGCAATGTTTCGTCGTGGAATTCACGTGCCGTATCCGGATCCAAAGACAAGTTAAACTGGTCTTCCCAACGGAATTCGAAACGCGCTTTACTCAATGCGTTATCGCGGTATTGTGCTCCGGGATGTCCTTTTGCCAAATCCGCCGCGTGAGCTGCCAGTTTATACGTAATTACTCCGTCTTTCACATCCTTGCGATTCGGTAATCCCAGGTGTTCTTTCGGAGTTACGTAACACAACATTGCTGTTCCGAACCAACCGATCATTGCTGCTCCGATTGCCGAAGTAATGTGGTCGTAACCCGGTGCAATATCTGTTGTCAATGGTCCAAGTGTGTAGAAAGGTGCTTCGTGGCATTCTTTCAACTGCTTGTCCATATTTTCTTTAATCATGTGCATCGGAACGTGTCCCGGGCCTTCAATCATGACCTGAACGTCATGTTTCCATGCAATTTTGGTCAATTCACCCAAGGTTTCCAATTCGCCGAATTGTGCAGCATCGTTTGCATCAGCCAATGATCCCGGACGCAAACCGTCTCCTAAAGAGAACGCAACGTCGTATGCCTTCATGATTTCACAAATGTCTTCGAAATGCGTGTACAGGAAATTTTCTTTGTGGTGCGATAAACACCATTTCGCCATGATGGAACCACCACGGGAAACGATTCCGGTAACGCGTTTTGCTGTCAACGGAATGTAGCGCAATAAAACTCCTGCGTGAATCGTAAAGTAAGAAACTCCTTGTTCTGCTTGTTCGATCAACGTATCGCGGAAAATTTCCCACGTCAGATCTTCTGCAACCCCGTTCACTTTTTCCAAAGCCTGGTAAATCGGCACAGTACCAATCGGAACCGGCGAGTTGCGGATAATCCATTCGCGTGTTTCGTGAATGTTTTTACCTGTCGACAAGTCCATAATCGTATCAGCTCCCCAACGGCAAGCCCAAACTGCTTTCTCTACTTCTTCTTCGATGGAAGATGTCACAGCTGAGTTTCCGATGTTTGCATTGATTTTCACCAGGAAGTTTCGACCGATAATCATCGGTTCAGATTCCGGGTGGTTGATATTATTGGGAATAATCGCACGACCTGCTGCGATCTCATCACGCACAAATTCCGGCGTAATGAATCCTTTCGGTGTATTCGCTCCGAAACTTTCTCCCGGATGCTGTGCAGTCATCGCTTCGTATTGTCCGTTTAACTGAGATCTCAGTTCATCCACGCGCTGGTTTTCACGAATGGCAATGTATTCCATCTCCGGAGTGATGATTCCCTGCTTTGCATAATACAATTGAGAAACATTCATTCCTGCTTTAGCCCGTAACGGTTTACGAATATGTTCAAAGCGCAATGCATCCAGCTTCTCGTCGTTTTTGCGTTCTTTTCCGTACTCTGAACTCACATCCGTTAGTTCTTCAACGTCTCCACGATCTAAAATCCATTGTTCACGCAGGCGCGACAAACCTTTTTTTACGTCAATTACTGCATGTTCATCTGTATAGGCACCACCTGTATCGTAAACAGTCACAGGAGCATTTTCCTCCAGTTTTCCGTTCGTCAATTTTGTTGGTGTCAGCGTAATTTCACGCATCGCTACCTGGATATCGTGAATTTTCCCCTGAACATAAACTTTCTTCGAACCGGAGATCGGTCCGGTTGTGATGCTTCCTGCTTCCGGTGTTTTGTCTGCTTTTTTCATTTCTTTCTATTGAGTTTTATCTGATTTTCTAATTTTCCTTCCCCCTTTGGAGGGGGATAAAGGGGGAGGATTTACCCTCCTTGCGTAGCTTTAATAATCAGTACATCGTCCTGTTCATTCAACTGAACTTCTTCCCAGATAGTTTTGGGTTTTACCTCGCCGTTGATGGCAACAGCAATTCCGTTTTGTTTCTCACCGACTTGCTGAAAAACAAAATTTGAAAGAACCATCCGGTCTTCCACTTCGAGTGTTTGATTGTTAAAAGATATCGTCATTCCAATTTGTAATATACGCACTTTAGGAATGACTACAAAGACTGTATTCATTTACTTTTCCCTACGTCGGTACTAACCGAATTCCGGTGATGAATGCCGGAATGCTGATTGCTTATACATCAGCGTCAGGTTCAAAGGGTATTTCTCAGACAGCCAACAGACCATCACCCCTAAAGCTGGGGTAAAGATACAAGAGTTAAATGAGAAAAATGAAAATGAAAAGTTAATTTTTGAATGATCTGCTTACATGGTCATATCAATGTTTTGAGATTTGGCGATCATTCTCCGGATTACTCCGTTGTATTCAAACTCACAAACAACATCTACCTGAAGATCTGGCCCCCAAAGAGGTCCTTCGTTTGCTGATCCGGCTACAATATGTTCGAAACCATAATCCTGTTCTGTGAGAACACTGTTCCATAACTCATTCCCGTTAATAACGTACACGCGTTTAAGCGTAATATGCTCCCGTAGATCAAGATTCTGTGAATTTTTCACTTCTACCAAACAATAAAGCGAACTTCCATTTTCAGGAGCTCCAGGCCCGGGCATAAAATCCCTCCACAACGAAGTATTCAGCGTTAGCACATTGTTTCCGATTGCAATGGTTTCCGGGCTATTTTTCACAACTTCTATCAATGCTGTTTTTGGCGCTTCGGTTTCTTTCTTACAAGAAAAAATTACAATAATTGAAAGTGAAAAGATTAAGATCAGTTTATTCATGGTTGCTTTGTTTTGAATTATAGACGACAGAAAACAAAAAGTGTTGTGTCACAAGTAATTATTTAAGCTATATTTCCCGCAGATCACACGGATTCCGCAGATGACCTATATAAAACTAACGCCGCTGTTCAATTGTTTCCAAAACCAATGGATAGTTGTTCAGATCAATCTTCTTTTTGGCCAAAAACGGATAGCAATGTTCCAGGATGTATTGTAAAACAATCTTTCCTTCCGGTTTCGTCATCAACCATTTAACAACCGGATTCAAATTGCTGTAGTCAAATGAATCAGGTTCCTTGTCCGGGCTGATTGCTTTCATTTTCTCATACCAACGCCGAAAGGATGCTTCGAAAGCCTGAAAGTTATCCTGGTTCGCCAATTGACTCCATTCGATCACCCAAACATCGGTAACCTTGAAATCGTATATTTTATACTTCTCGTTCAATTCCCAGGCCAGGGTCTTTTCAATCAATGCTTTTGCCGCTTCATATCCTTCAGCATAGAATTTGCAATAAGCCATGGTAGCAAAATGATACAAGGCATCTCGCGGCAATTCGGCTTCCAGCAAATCGTATGCATAAATTTGTTGGTAGTAGCGATAACCTTTCGCTGCGAACTCCGGATTTTTAGTCGCTTTTTCAAAGTAATAAAAGGCCACTTCATCCAAAACTCCCCGATTCGTTTCATGAAAACCTTTTTGCTCCCATCGGAGGACTTCTTCCCGTCCTCTCTGCGCTTTCTTCACTTTCTTCTGAATCTTTGACTTTTGCTTCAATGCTTCTTCATGCCTCGGATCCAATATCAAAACCCGCTCCAATAAACCGATGGCTTCTTCTCCAAAATCTATGATATCGTCATCCAATTCCGTTAAACGGGCACATTCCCAGGCGTAGTGAGCGGCACAAAGCAAGGTATTCATATCCGGATCCGGATGTACTTCCAACCATTCCGAAATGGTTGTTGAGATGCTGTATGCCTGCGCAATTCCTTTGGAATCAAGCAGGATTTTCAGTTCTTGCGGAAGGGATTTTCGGTCGAATTTCATATCCTTATCTGCATTCTTTCAGATAAACCAACTCAACCGGGTATCCCAATTGGTTTGCCTTTATGAAATCGGAACAATAATCCATGCGCATTTGACGGTAAATATGAGCACGCAGATAATATGCGAACGAATCATTTGAATCCATTTTCAACGCTTTTTGGATATGACTTAAGGCCTGTTCTGCATAACCTGCACCTTTCAATAGCTTATTCGGTAAGATCCATTGAATATCTGCTATGTTTCTTAGGCTCTTCATTTCTATTTTATTTCTCGAAAGGACACTGTTTTTATTCCCCTGACAAATCAGTGCTAAAGCAATATAATCCTGGCACAACGACCATTCAGGCAAGTGTTTTGCAATTTCTTTAAATGCCATTTCTGCTTCAACAAACATGCCTTTATCGAGTAGTAAGATTCCTTTCATCATGAATGCATCTCCGAATTCAGAGCCACCGTTTCCGACTGTATAACGAATTGCTGAGTCAATACACCGCAATGCCGAATCCGTTTCGCCCAAATTGAAATGGCAAAACGAATAGGAAATGTAGGCTGATGTTTTAAATGATCTCATGAAAAGATCCAACGAATCATTCGGTATACCGGAATACCATCCCGAACCCTGCGAAACCTCTTTTACAATATCTTCCGGATGACTCAAACTTATTTTGTGATCTGCAATTGCCTTGCGATTTTCTCCCAGTGCAAGTTCAACATTTGCCCGGAATGAATAAGCCATATACTTATCCGGAAATTTTTCAATGCCTTTATTATACCAGGTAAGTGATTTCGTGAAATCACCCAGATTAAATGCAGCAATCCCTCTTTGATAATAGTAACTGGAAGCTGAAGAGTCACAGATATCCTTTCTTTTATTTACGGCAAACTGATAATACTCCGGATCATTGATCTTT
>NZ_JASLCN010000225.1 GCF_030151805.1 Fluviicola sp. | reverse complement strand
AATACAACGCCTTTATTGATCACGCTAAACACGGAAAAAGAGATCATCACAAATTGAATTTATTGCTGTGGGCTTTTAATGAAGAACCTATATACATTATCAAATTGCATTTCGATTATTATTCCTCAGGAGCAAGTGCCGAATCATTTAATCATTCTGTAAATGAATTTCTGAATGCTGTCGTTGAAAAACTTGGCCCACCCGAAGTAAAAAAACTAACAAGAGGAAAACAGGAACTTTCGTATCAGATCGGAAAAAGTAAATTGCGAATTTGGAATAATACTGAAGGAGTAAGGATTGAGATTAAAAAATAGGATTCGAACAGATAGAATTGAAACTCCATGCTTGAACGAACGCTATATATCAGCATACTGATCGGGTTCTTTATTTTATCAGGAGCCGGAATCTGTTTTGGAAATCCCGAAGATGTAAAATGGGCGGACTGGATTACTGAACAAGGAACGATGGGTGCTCCTTCTGGCAAATTTGTTATTTCTCATACTCGCTTAGTTGAAAATCAAAGCGGAAGTTTAACCTTTTCTGTCTGCCAAAAGGATATCTGATATCTGCTCTTTTTGTGTAGTTTCGTACAAACGAACCGAAAAGTAATCTCAATAACAGATCCTGAACCACAAGAAATATCAAAAACAAATTAATCATCATGTTAAAATCCTGGAAATCCAAAGTATGGCTGATTTTAATTACTTGTGCCGGAATCATCAGCTATCCGTTTTTTACAATCAAATACTTTGAAACTGCAACTGCATTACTGATAACCGCAAAATTTTTATTGTTATCAATCCTTGTGTGTTTAATGATCTTTGGACCAAAATTTTATTACAAAAAAGTAAAACCTTTAGATAAAAACATCCCTAAAAATAAATTGAAAGAAAAGGCACGCGATGTAATTTCAATTGCAATGATAATCATTTGTTTATCAGGAGTTTTATTCGGAATGGGGTTTTCATTCATCATTACAACAAATCAATTCTTTGGGAAATCTGAAGTTGTACAAATCAAAGAGCCTGTAAAGGGTTATTCACACAGCACAAAAAATGGCAGATTAAAACATTACATTGTTTTTAAAAACCCTAAAACGCAAAAGACAATTGAGTTAGAAGTTTATCGAAAATATGATGTGGGAGAAATCTTTGAGAAAAACATGAAATGCGGTGCCTGGGGAATTTTATACGCCACAAAATAAAAACGACCCTTTTACCCAACCAATCCCCCCTAAACAACTGAAATTAAAGGTGAAAAGACTAGTTCAATCATTCATTCAGGCAATCCGGTAATCCTTAACATTTATTCGCTCGATTATTCCCTGACATTCACTTCCTCTCAGCAAAATTGTGTAATTTTGCACAAACTAATCGAAAAGGAATGTCAGCAACAGCAACAGATCTTGGAATACAAGAAACATTAAGAACACTAGGGATTGAAGCAGTCAATCGCGGTGCTTCAACAGGAGGATATTGGTTTAACACACGTGGAGTTCAGATTGATTCCGTATCACCGGTAGACGGACAAGTTATTGCATCCGTTTCTTCCGCAACGGAAACAGAATACGAAGCAGTTGTTTTGAAAGCTCAGGAGGCATTCAAATACTGGAGAATGATCCCTGCGCCAAAACGTGGTGAAGTGATTCGTCAGTTGGCAGAGAAAATTCGCGAGAAAAAACAAGCCTTAGGCGAATTGGTTTCTTACGAAATGGGAAAATCATTACAGGAAGGTTTGGGAGAAGTTCAGGAAATGATCGACATCTGTGATTTTGCAGTAGGTCTTTCCCGTCAGTTATACGGTTTGACGATGCACTCCGAGCGTCCGGGACACAGAATGTATGAGCAATACCATCCACTTGGAATCGTAGGAATTATTTCTGCGTTCAACTTCCCGGTTGCTGTTTGGAACTGGAATACAGCTTTGGCTTGGGTTTGTGGAGATGTTTGTATCTGGAAACCATCCGAAAAAACACCTTTGACGGCAATTGCTTGTCAAAAAATCACACAAGAAGTTTTCGAAGCAAATGGAGTTCCTGAAGGAGTTTCCTGTTTGTTGATCGGTGATGCTGAAATTGGAAAATTGATGTCGAACGATACGCGCATTCCGTTGGTTTCTGCAACAGGTTCTACTCGTATGGGTAAAGCAGTTGGTGAAGCAGTTGGAAAACGTTTGGGTCGTCATTTGTTGGAATTAGGAGGAAACAATGCCATTATCATTACAGAATCTGCTGATTTGAAAATGGTAGTTCCTGGAGCAGTATTCGGTGCAGTAGGAACAGCAGGACAACGTTGTACTTCTACACGTCGTTTGATCATTCACGATTCTATTTATGATAAAGTAAAAGATGCGTTGGTAAAAGCTTACGGACAATTGCGTATCGGAAATCCATTGGATCAAAATAACCACGTTGGACCGCTAATTGATAAAGATGCTGTAGCTGCTTATCAGAATGCGTTGGTTCAGGTTGTTGAAGAAGGTGGAAAAGTAATCGTTGACGGCGGAGTTCTTTCCGGTGCAGGATACGAATCCGGATGTTATGTGAAACCAGCTATCGCTGAGGCACAAAACAGCTTTAAAATTGTTCAGCACGAAACGTTTGCTCCGGTATTGTACCTGATGAAATATTCAGGCGGAGTTGAAAATGCAATTGCGCTTCAAAACGGAGTTCCTCAGGGATTGTCTTCAGCAATTATGACAAACAACTTGCGTGAAGCAGAAGCGTTCTTGTCTCAGGCAGGTTCTGACTGTGGAATTGCAAACGTAAACATCGGTACTTCCGGTGCTGAGATCGGTGGAGCTTTCGGTGGTGAAAAAGAAACCGGAGGTGGACGCGAATCAGGATCTGATGCATGGAGAGTTTACATGCGTCGTCAGACAAATACGATCAACTATTCTGATTCATTGCCTTTGGCACAAGGAATCAAATTTGATTTGTAAGAAAAGAGCATTTCATAAAAGTAAAAGAGGGGACGCGGTGCATCGCGTCCCCTCTTTGTTTTAAGGTCTTTTTATACTGATTAATCCGCTTCTCCATCCACAATTTCCACGACTCTTCCCACCAATTTATCAACCGTCATAATCTTGATTCCATGCGGATGCGACGGCGCGCTTGTCAGAATGGATTTGATAATTCCTTCCGTTAATTCTCCGCTTGCCTGGTGTTTCTTCTGAACAAACAATACCAGCATGCCCGGTTTTAAATCTTTTCGCGTTGGCTTCATGCTTCAAAAGTACTGAAAACAAAGGCTTCCATCCTCATTCACATGCTCTTCTCTCAAAAAAATTCAAAAAAAATTTTTGCGCAACCAAAAAGTTGCATATATTTGCAGCCAATTGATTGCATTTAATTCAAAGACGTATGAAAAGAGATATTTTTCAAGCCATTGCAGATCCGACCAGAAGAGCAATTCTGGTTCTTCTCGCAACTCAGGCGATGACACCGAATGCCCTGGCCGAGCATTTCGACACCAGTCGCCAGGCTGTCTCTAAACACATTCAGCTTTTGAACGAATGCCAGGTGCTCACCACGAGCAAACAAGGAAGAGAAATCTATTACCGTTTAGATGCACACAAGATGAAAGAAATTGATCAGTGGTTGGAACAATTTAAACAGTTATGGGAAGACCGTTTCAATCAGTTAGACGAAGTATTAGCTCATTTAAAAACAAAAAAAGATGAAACCGACACTATTATTTGACTTCACGGTTGACAAGGAAAAGAACACCGTAAACATCAAACGTGAATTTGCCGCAAACCTCGATTTGGTTTGGGAAGCATGGACAAAACCGGAAATCCTTGACCGATGGTGGGCTCCAAAACCCTGGTCATCAAAAACAAAGTATCTGAATTTTGAAGTTGGCGGTCGAAGATTTTATGCAATGGTAAGCCCTGACGGAAACGAAAGCTGGGCAATTCAGGAATACAAATCCATTCATCCGAAGACCAGCTTTACATTTTTCAATGTTTTTGCAGACAAAGACGAAAACCAGCAATTGCCCGGCTCTGATTGGGAGTTGAATTTCAGTGAACAAAACGGAACCACAACCGTCCACATGACCATTTACAACGAATCGCGCGAGCGAATGGAAAGGATGATTGAAATGGGTTTCAAAGAAGGATTTACCGCGGCTCTTGAAAACCTGGACGGATTATTCACGAATTTAAAAAAGTAAAAAATGAAAAGCAGCTTATTATTGAATTTCACCGCAGATAAGGTGAACAACAAGATTTTTGTAGAACGCGAGTTTGCAGCTCCGGTAGATTTAGTCTGGGACGCATGGACAAAACCGGAAATCCTGGATTTGTGGTGGGCTCCAAGACCCTGGAAAACCAAAACCAAATCCATGAATTTCGTACCGGGCGGAACCTGGTTGTATTCCATGCTCGGACCACAGGGAGAAGAACATTTTTGCCGGGCTGATTACAAAACGATCGATGCGCATAAAGGTTATACCGGTTTGGATGCTTTCTGTGATCCGGAAGGAAACATCATTGATGCATTTCCAAGAACTGACTGGGACGTTCAATTCGCTTCAAAAGAAGAACAAACCATGGTTCATGTGACCTTGAGTTATGCCAAACTGGAGGATCTGGAATCCATTATTCAAATGGGATTCAAAGAAGGATTCCTTGCTGCAATGGAAAACCTGGACGAATTTATCCGTGCACAGTTTCAATTGCGTTTGGACAAAAAACCAAACAACGAGACGCGTGTTTCAACCTATGTGAATTTCCCCGGGAATACAGAAGATGCTTTCTCATTCTACCGCAAAGTATTCCGCACTGAATTCGTGAACGGGCTGCAACGCTTCGGAGATATTCCGGCAAGCACGGAAGACGCACCACCATTGGCAGATCACGTAAAGAAAATGATTTTGCATGTGGAACTTCCCTTACTCGGAAACCATGTTTTGATGGGAACCGATGCTCCGAAAGAAATGGGTTTCACCTTGACGCAGGGAAACAACATGCACATCAGTTTGGAGCCGGATTCCAGGGATGAAGCAACACGCATTTTCACTGAATTATCAGAAGGTGGAACTATCACCATGCCACTTCAGGACATGTTCTGGGGAGCATATTACGGAAGTTTTACAGACCGGTTCGGAATCAACTGGATGGTAAATCACCAACCGAAGCATTAAATCCAGAAAAGAAGAATTCCAAAAGAATAAGGATCAAAAAGAGTGGGGACGCAATGCATCGCGTCCCCACTCTTTTTTTAAAATTATCTCCACTTTTTGGATACATTTACAGCAACCTAAAAGCGAACTGTTTTTATGAAAAAATGGATTTTCTTCTTTGTTTTCACCACTCTGATCATTATCGGTTTTTTCGTGTACCGTAAAAACCCTTTGCTTTTCAGTTCGTATGAAATCGGAGATCCGATCGACAGTCTGAACCAGGTCGTTGTTTACTACAATTCCGGAACAGGAAACATTTCCGGGCGAAACACAGCTCCCGACGGATACAACATCGGTTTAAAATACCAATGCGTCGAATTCGTAAAACGGTATTACTATCAGCACTACAAACACAAAATGCCGAATCCATTTGGAAATGCGGTAGACTTTTTCAATAAATCATTGAAAGACGGAGATTGGAATCCGGATCGCGGATTGGTTCAATACTCCAATCCAAGTAAGGCGAAACCACAAGTCGGCGATTTAATCATTCTGGACGCAACCTCATTAAACGGTTACGGACACGTTGCTATCATTTCCGCAGTAGGTGCCGGCTCTGTGGAGATCATTCAGCAAAACGGAGGAAAATACGCTTCAAGCCGGGTTAAATATGATCTGTCATCCGAGAAAGGGTTCTGGAAGATCGAACATTCGCGGGTTCTCGGCTGGCTGAGAAAAAAGGAATAAACTACCGAGCTATGAAAATCAGTTTTTTAAATCAATCCAAACGATTTCCCAAACACCTCCACGAACTGAAAGAAGTTGCCGTGATGCCCTACGACAAAAAGCTCCTGGTTGAAAAGAACAGCTTGATTGAGATTGAAGGAATCAGCAAACTCTCTGAACTTGACACTTCTCATTTTTTCGATTACCGGATCTTCCCCGCATACATTTTGAACGCCTATGCGCAATGGACAGATGAAAAGAGGAAGATGCAAACCGGTGACACGATTGTTCAGCAAGTTTTTCTTCCACCCTTTCCGGCATGCTCACAAAAAGCTATTTTCGGAGTACGAATTAAGGAACTGATTCACGAAAGCACCCAAATCGGATTCAGTTATGAAACACTGGAAGGGCATGTAGAAAAGGGAATCTCCTACTTTTTACTGGAAGAAACCGATCAGGGCGTTATTTTCAGAATCCGGACTTTTTCCAAACCCGGAAATTTCCTGAGCAAACTGCTCGGGCCACTTTTCTCTATTCCCTATCAAAGGTATTGTACCCGGAAAGCGATGGAAAATGTAAAACTAAACCTGCTTTCAAAAACAAAAATTCATTCTGAAAATGCTTAAACTTTCCAATTTTCTTCCGGTCGAAAAATACACGATCATGACAAATCTCTCCGAAGAAGAAGTAATCAATCGCATCGGGCAAACTATCAGCCATTCAAACAGGCAATTTAAAATCACGTTCTTTGGTATCAATATGAATAAAGCAAAAAAACCAACATCTTCATATATTGGAAAAATTGCTGAAAAGAGTTTTAAAATTTCCCGGAACATTTCTTACGGAAATTCATTCTTGCCGGTCATTAAAGGAACTGTTTCTTCATTCCTGAACAAAACAGAAATCCGGATTTCCATGAAGATGCACCTGGCTGTCACAATATTCATGATCTTTTGGTTATCACTGACAGGAATCGTAGCATCATTTATTCTCATTACTATATTGCAATCTTTGATCAGTTTCAATTTCCATGGATTGGGTTTCCCAATGCTTATTCCTGTGATGATGTTCCTGTTTGGATATCTGATGATGCTTTTTGGATTCAAATATGAGGCTCGTAAAAGCAAAAAAGAACTGAATATTCTTTTCGAAGCAGCGTCTGATAAACCGTTTTAAAATTGTTTCAAAAATATCCGATAGAACACTATATTTGATTGAATGATAAATCGAATACTTAATAACGGAATTTCGGTTAACAATACAGACTCGCTGAATCGGAAAATTCGTGTGAGCAACCTCATCGCATTGCTGATTGCTGTGATCATGATTGCCTATACGCCGATGTATATTTACTTTGAGCAGCCTGTCGGAGTAATTATCAACAGCTTTTTCTTTCTTTCGGCACTGATTTCCTTCTTCCTCATTCATCAAAAAAAATACATTGTATCCTTCTTTGTTCTTATTTGCTGCAGTTTTCTGTATTTCATCATCACGACGCTCGTATACGGAACAAATGTAAACCTTCACTTCTTTATGCTGGTACTTTGCATGATTAGTGTTGTGGTATTCAACAGTCAAAATGTGATCCGCTTCTTCATTGCTTTGTCCATCATCTCTTTCTTTTCCCTGGTAATCTGGTCTTATTTTCACGGACCCTTCATTCAAATCCCGAAGCAAACCAAAACAATGGAAACACTGCTTGGTAATGTCAATCTATTGTTGCTCTTTCTGATCTGCTCTTTGTTTTTACTCTTTTTGAAGGTACTCATGATCAAATCCCACAATCGGATTGTGGAGCAGAAAAACCTCATCGAAGAAAAGAACCGCGATCTCACAGACAGTATTCGCTACGCACTGCGCATTCAGAACGCCATGCTTCCAAGCAAATCGAGCATTGAAGCCATTTTCCCCGGACATTTTTTGTTTTTCAAACCCAAAGACATTGTAAGCGGTGATTTTTATTGGGTCTTTGAAAATGAAGATTATCAATTCGTAGCAGTGGGCGACTGTACCGGACACGGAGTTCCGGGTTCCATGATGAGTGTATTGGGAATTAACCTGTTGATCGAAATAGTGGAAAACAAACGGATCATCAACCCGGGGACGATTCTGAATGAACTGCGGCACGGAATTTTGCTGGCCTTTGATAAAGACGGAAAAAGCACCGAATACAAAGACGGAATGGACATCGCCATCGTCCGGATCAACCGGAAAACAAAAACCTATTGCTTTGCAGCAGCCAACAATGCACTCTATCACTTAACCGCAAATGATTTGCAGGAAAGAAGAGCCGATAAGCAGCCTGTAGGATTTTCGCATGATCTCGCTCCGTTTACACAACACGATTTCACTTACGAAAACGGAGATACTTTGGTACTTTTCACAGACGGATTTGCAGATCAGTTTGGCGGACCGAAAAACAAAAAATTCCGCTACAAATCCTTCCAGGAATTATTAATGGAATACCGGAATGACCGACTGGATAAGGTTCTGGATAAAACGTTCCACTCCTGGAAAAAAGATCTGGAACAGGTAGACGATGTGTGTATCCTCGGAATAACGCTTTAAAATCAGTTCCGGAGCGTATCCTTCAAAACCAGTCGGTCATGCTGTAAAGCATAACGCATATCATATTCCTGGTAATCCACTTGCTGCCGGGTTTCTTCATCCAACTTCTTTTCTTTTACATGAACGGATAAAATAGCATCTTTCAGCGAATAGGAAAAAGTACGCTCATAGCAAAATGCAGCATCATTCAGTTCCTCCAAGCAATTCCAGGACATGAAGTGAAATTTTTCATCCCTCGAAATCTCCTTTCCTTCAATCGTAAAAACGCGCGGATAGTCCCCGCAATAACCACTTCCATGCGATTTATTGGAAATAATGACGTACTCTCCCGCTCGCACAAGCATCTTTTCTAAATCGTAATCGCATTCTCCCAAAGCTGCTGAAACGGTTTCACTTTTGACCAATTTAAATTGCTTCTCTTTGGTTTGTTTCAAACAAAAGAAGGGATTACTATCTTCTCCGATATAACAGCTTGCAATCCAGATATAAGAACCGGAACGCACAAAACGTGCCAATGTATCTTCTTCGTCAAACCCTGTAAGATCGTATTTGTCCAGCAGTTTCAAGGCATAATCGTATTCAAGTTTTTTCAACTCGGAACCATTCAGATACCCGTTGCTTTTCTGCAATTCTTCAAAAAGACTTATTTCAGCTGCTTTCTTTTTTGAACCGCAGGAAATCAGGAAAAACCCCAGGAAGAAGATCAGCGCTATGTTACTCTTTCTTCCCACCTGCCAATTTAAAGCTGATACGGTAATAGAAAATCGGTAAAAAGCCCAACTGCGTTTTTTCAGCCAACGGTTCCTTATTCGGGTTCGCCAAATCCGGCGCATACGCCAATCCTAAGATATTTCTGGTGTTGAGTACATTCACCAAATCCAAACCGATTTCATGTGTTACTTTGCGTGCATTCATTTTCCAGCTAATCTTTAAATCCAAACGGAAATAATCCTTGAATTGCCGCTCGTTGAATAATGAATCACTGAAAACCAGTTCTTTTTGCAGGTTCGTTTCTGCCAGGTTGATGTATCCGTAGCGTTTTCCTCCTGCAACGGTTACTTTTCCTCCAAGTCCCAGTATTTGTTTTTTCCCTAATTTGAATTCTTTCCCGAACAAGACATTCGCAGTATACAAACCATTGTAACTGGTGTTTCTTGTTATTCCGTCGCTTCCTTTGTACTTACTGTCATAAATCGAAACAGTAGTCAACACATAAAAGCTCTTATCAAAGAATTTCTGAAGGGTCAACTCCAAACCGTAATTCACTCCCGTTCCCGTGTTTTTCAACGAATCCGGGAAGAAACGCGCAAATCCGCTTCCCTGGTTGATAATCGAAAACGCGGAAGGAACCACCGTTACAGGAACCTGGTACAAGTACTGGTAATACACTTCTGTTTTGAACTGGAATCCTTTCTTGAAATTCTTTTCATAGCCTAAAGCAGAATGCATCGACTTGGTGAAGCCCATGTTTTTGTTCTGGTAAACCTTGTTTCCGCCGGCATCGTATTGATGATATGTATAAATGTAATAAGGCTGTGTTTGACTGTGTAATCCTGCTCCGGCAAACAATTTCTGGTTGCCTTTCATGGACCATTTCCAACCCAAACGCGGTTCAACCGGGCTCAACGAATTGCTGAAAGAATAATACTGCGCATGCAAACCTGCTGTGAAATCCATGTTTTCCCGGATGCGGTATTTCCACTGAAAGAAAGGTTGAACCAGGATTCCTCCCTGCCCTTTGTAATCCCAGCGGTTGATAAACGCAGTTCCGGCAACATTCAAAACGCTGTCCGTCATGTTGAAAGTAAAAAAATCCGCATTCAGCCCCGCTTTAATCACGTGCTGCTTTCCGATCTTGTGATTGATACTGAACATTCCGGAGTAACGTGCAATTTTATAGGAATATCCCATAATCTGGTAAATACTGTCGACACGAATATTCACCGTTGGTTCGCCACCATTGTAAGTCGTATCTAAAGAGCGAACCAGGTAATTGTGTTTCGAATGCTGATCGTCGATACTTCCCGAGAAAGTAGTGGTTAAAAACGTTCGTTCCGAAAGCGATTTCTTGTAAGTCAATCCGGCAACCGCCATTCCAGTTCCGAAATATTGATCGCGGTCTCCTTCACCGTACAAATCCGTTGTGTATTCTGTCTGCTCCGAAATCAGGATCTTGATATCACTTTTTCCTCCCAATCCCCAAAGAGATAGCTGACCTCCTTTTTTGAGCGGAAAATTGAATTTGAATGCACCGTCTCCATAAACCGGCACGGCGTCCGTCCCGATGCGGATTCCCATAAACTGGAATAAACTCAAGGTGGAGTAACGTCCCATCACCAGGTAACTCGCATTTGATTTTTTGCTCAAAGGTCCTTCTGCCAGGACTTCCGTTCCCAGGAAACCAAATTGCCCGGTGAATTCATGTTGTTTGGAGTTTCCGTTTCGCAATTTTAAATCGAAAATTCCCGAAACGGAGTTTCCGTATTCAGCCGGGAAAGCCGACATGAAAAAATCGGAATTCGCCAAACTCTTATTGTTGATGATCGAAACCGGACCACCGGAACTTCCCGAAATGGAAAAATGCGATGGATTCGGAATATCAATTCCTTCTACTTTATAGACAATTCCAAGCGGTGAATTTCCACGCACCACGATGTCATTCCTGGAGTCGTCTGCACCCTGAACACCCGCAAAGTTACTCGCCATCCGTGCGGGATCTCCTCTCGAACCAGCGTAACGCTCTGTTTCTTCGACCGAAAACTGCTGTGCTGAAACCGTTGCCATTTCATTTTTTACCTCGCCGGGCTTTTGCGCCACAACCACCACTTCTTCTACTTCACTGATTCGTTCCTTGATTTTGATTTCCAAAACAGTTTGTCTTCCGGAATTGACATCCACGGAAGTGGAATAATTTTCGTAAACGGTTGATTTCACATCTAAGGGATGTTTTCCCACCGGAACATTCAAAAACTCGAAAACACCATCGTTATTGGTCATAGTTTTGAGTTTCGAACTGTCTGAAAGTGTGATGAAAACCTGCGCTCCGAAAACAGGAAAATCAGACTCGGAATCCAGGATTGTACCGCGCACGGTTTGGGTAGGTTGCGCAATCAATACAGATACAAACGCGCAAAACAATACGGTAAGGATAGCTTTCATTCTTTGAATATATCAAGCGTAAATATACACTTATTGAATTGACTTCAAATATTCCTCCTTGGTCCAATCCTTAATATAGACACGACGCAAATCCAAAAACTCCATCGGATTGTTTTTCAGGTTCCGAACCCGTGAGTAGCTCAACGTGAAATCATTGGCATACCAAAGCGGGATCATCGGCGGGTCTTTCAACAACTCAATTTCAGCCCGTGAAAACAATTCCAGTCTTCGTTTCTGACTGGCAGCGCGCGCCTGTTCAAAATAGCTGTCAAACATCGGATTGATATATCGCGACTGGTTTCCGCTGGATGCCATATTTTGATCCTTCGGGACCAATTTTCCGTAGAAATTCATCAAAAAAGTTTCCGGACTGGAATAATCCGCTATCCACGCAGTCCGGAACAAATCTCCTTTCCCCATATTTCCGTCTTCATTGCGTTGCTCGAAATTGGAACCATCAATGTTTACGTTTATTCCCAGGGTCTGATAAATCTGATCCGCAATTTCTTCTGCAACTGCCGTATTCAAATCACTGATATCCAATCTCAGATTCACATTTCCAAAACCTTTTCCTCCCGGATAACCTGCTTCCGCCAGTAATTCTTTGGCCAATTCAGGATTGTAATCGTAACCGTATTTTTTGATCTCGGAAAAGTTGTATCCTTTGAAAACCGAACTGATCGGAGGAGTAATTCCATAAACTCCGTATTCATAAAACTGGTTCCGGAGCACATTGTCCGCAAGCCGCTTCCGGTCTATCGCATAATTGAACGCCTTTCTCACGCGAACATCCCGGAAACGCGGTTCGTTCATATTGAAAAAGTAATATTGCGTTGTCAGCAACGGATTATTGTACAACAACATCAGCGGAGGCTGTGCATTGAAATCCGAAATCCGGCCTTCCAGCATTTCCGTAATACGTGAAGTGGGCAAACCCGAAATGATTGACGTTTTACCTTGTTCGAACATTTCCAGTTGTTCCAGTTTCCGCGTTTGTACGTAGAAGACAACCGAGTCGAGATACGGAAGTGCATTTCCTTTATTGTCGACCATGTAATAATCCTGGTTTTTCAGTAAAACATAGGATTTTTCATCTGTTGGCCTGGTAAAGCAAAACGGCCCCGTTCCTACTACATCCGTTTCCTTATTGGATTCCACTACTTTTTTGGAAACGATGCTGGCGCTCAGATTTGCCAGTTTATTGATATATGTCTGATCCGGGTTAATGAGCGTAATTTCGATCTGGTTCTTTTTGGCTTTGATTCCGCTGATTGTTTTCGCTTTTCCCTCATAGAACTGTTTCGCTCCTTTCACCTGGTTCGCCAATAAAGACAAATATGCCGCTGTCGGATTTCCGTCGGCATTCGGTTTACACGCTTTTTCAAAAGTAAACAAGACATCTTCCACAGTCAGTTTTCGATCCTTGTCAGATTTAAACACGGCATTTTCATGAAAGAGGATATCGTCTCTGATGGTGAAAGTGAAAATCGTACCGTCACCGCTAACATTCCATTTTTCAGCAATTTGAGGTTGTAAAGAAAGATCTCCGGGATTAAAACTCACAAGTCCTTCCATGACCTGGGAAAGCAATTCAAAGGAGTAAACATCATTGACTTCTCTCGCAATAAAAGTCGTAGGAGTATTGTCTAATGCCATCTTAAAACTTCCTCCGGCGTGCTCGAATTGTTTTTTATCAGAACCACCGCAAGAAGTTAAAACAAGAATCAGAAAGGTAACAAGAACTAATTTCATAGTAGAAGTATGCGTTTATCACTACAAGAATAGAAAAAATCTTTTACTAAAATACCTTAAAAAAACAAAATTAATGTATTGAAAATGTTAAGTTAGAGGGTGGTATTATCGACGAACGTATATTATTTAATGACAAATTAACTCATTAGATAGTTGAAATGTAAAAAAAATTGTACTTTCGTCGTGTAAAATGTTGGTAATGTAAAAAATAGCTATTATACTTGCCACAGTTTTTAGTGTAGCTACTAATAAAAATGAAACAGTTGAAATTATTCCTACTTTGCTCTTGCGCATTACTGCTAAGCTTTTCAAGCTCAGCGGTTCTTTCCATTGAAGGCAGCTATCAAGGTAAAAACTTATACGTTCAGAATCCGGAAGACGGAGATGGTTTCGGCTTTTGTGCAACAAAAGTAACCGTCAACGGCGATATCTTGCCCGGAGGAACAGCTATCTCAGCATTCGAAATTGATTTTTCTCTCTTTAACATCGAAATAGGCGAACCGGTATTTATCGTTATTGAACACAATGACGGGTGCAAGCCGAAAATTTTAAATCCGGAAGTCCTGCTTCCGCGAAGCACATTCAACACCCTGGATATTCAAATCCAAAACAACGGAATGCTTACCTGGAAAACGAATAACGAACAAGGAAAACTCCCTTTCATTATTGAACAATACCGCTGGAACAAATGGGTAAAAGTGGGTGAAGTTCAGGGAAAAGGAACTTCCGGAACAAACTCTTATGAATTCCTGGTAACGCCACATTCAGGTGAAAACACCATTCGCGTAGTTCAAATAGATCATTCCGGAACCAAAAGAAACTCAAAGGATGTGAAATTCACCTCTTCGGTTCCTGCCGTGACCAAGAACCCCGTCAAGGTCAAGGATCAAATCAACTTCACCGCAGCCGGAAAACCGATTGAAACGAAATACGAAATCTATGATGCTTACGGAAACATTGTCAAGAAGGGAATCGGATCTTCCGTTCCATGTTCGAATCTCCTGAAGGGAGCTTATTACATCAACTTCGACAACAAAACTGAAAAGTTCTTTAAAGGATAAAAAATTCATTTCAATCCCAAATCATTTTTTCTTCACCAAATGTAATCACCCTAAATTATTTACAACCTAATATTTCTCTATGAAAAACCTATTAATCAACGCTATCGGTGTTCTATTACTGTTAGTTACATTCACCAGCTGTAAAAAGGATCCGAATAATTCAAAAAAAGAAGGAAACATTACGATATCAGTCAATTACAAACCATCCCAAAACTCCTCCTTTGTACATTCATGGGGACAAACGGAAGTCAAATTGCATGACAAAAACGGCGTTTTAGTTGCCACTCAATATGCAAATCCAAACAATCCGAACCTCGATTTCGGAAAATATCAATATGGAGATTACCGGGTGGATTGCAACACAAACATGATTTCAACGAATGTCAACACGGGAAGTTCTTCAACAAAAAACATTTCCAGATCAGAAAGCTTTACACTAGACGAAAAAAATAAAAGTGTGAGCGTCACAATGAGCTATTAATGCCCTGTCTCCAATAAGGAAATTATCGGATTTTATCCGGGACTTTACTATCTTCGGCACATGAATAAAATTGAGCATATCGGCATCGCTGTGAAAAACCTGGATGACGCGATCCTGACATACACCAAACTTTTGGGCACCGAATGTTATAAAACGGAAGCCGTAGAAAGCGAAGGAGTAAAAACTGCTTTTTTCCAGGTAGGTGAATCAAAAATCGAATTGCTGGAAGCAAGTAGTGAAAACAGCCCGATTGCCAAATTCATTGAGAAAAAAGGCGAAGGAATTCACCACATTGCGTTTGATGTCACCAACATCGAAGAGTCGATGAAGGAACTTTCATCCAGGGGATTTCAATTGTTGAATGAGCAGCCGAAAAACGGAGCCGACAATAAATTAGTCGCGTTTATCCATCCGAAATCTTCCAACGGAGTATTGATAGAACTTTGTCAGGAGAAGAAGTAATTCTCCTTAGCAACGTGTTGGTGGAATTATGCCCGAAAAAAAGGCAAATCAAATACGTCTTGTTTTCTTTCAAGCAAGACCGCATCTATTCCGGTTTTTTTAGCTCCTTCCACATGCTGCGGGCTGTCGTCAATGAACAAGGTTCTTGAAGGGTCCAGTTTGTTTTCAGTACAAACGAATTCAAAAATCTTTTCATCCGGTTTACGCATTCCGACTGCAGAAGAGAAATATGTTTTCTCAAAATAACGCTCCAGGTCTCTGTGACCGGCCGTTTTTTCCAAAGATCTTCTGACCGCATCAATGTGCAGGTCATTGGTATTACTCAACAGGAACAAACGATACTTCGAAGCTAAAGCCTCCAGTTTTTCCAGGCGTTCCGGCGGAAAATCCAAAATCATGGCATCCCAGGCATGAACCACCTGGTTCGCTGTTGAACCCGCCGGCAAACGATCCAATAACTGATTGATGAAGTGAAAAGAAGAAACTTCTCCGCATTCAAAACGGTCAAATAACTGGGTTTGCTGTAATTGGGAATAAGATTCTCTGAAATTCTCCATTCCAAGGGAAATAAACGCCTTTTCTGTTAAATCGTAATCCAAATTCAACAAAACGCCCCCTAAATCAAAAATGATTGCTTCTTTTGAGGTATCGAACATGCCGCAAAGGTAAGAAGTTCGCGTCGAATGTCCGGATTATGGCAGAAAAAGATTTAAATACACTCGTTCGGAAACTGCAGCTTCAACTGAGTCCAGCAGTACTTCTGGAAAAGGTTCAGAATCAGATCTACAAAGACTTTGAACGCTCAGGAATCCGGGATTTCGAGCTGAAAAACACCAATCCGACTCTCTGGAACGAGGAAATACAAGCGTTTCTCAAAAAACTATCTTCCAACGAACTGAGTCATTTACTCTACCTCATTGACGTTCCTGAAATTATTTTAATTCAGACCAACACCAGCGAGGACCGCTTATTTCACCTCGCAGACGCCATTCTTCACCGCGAATTGATGAAAGTATTTTATCAGATGCAATATAAGTAAGAGGAAGCACAGCTTTCGAAAAAAGACAAGCGTTGGCTCAGTCATTGGATAATCGTTTCCGACAACTGATTTGCCTACGTAAATGAGCAATTGCCATTGCAAAAACGAAACCCGTTTTGAGATTTAATCCATTCATACCCGATCATTCTGATTGCCTTTAAACAATAGTTAGCAATTTTGCATTTTTTTATAGCAAATTCCTACCTCCGCTTGCTATAAAAGTTATAACTTTACCCACCATTATAGTGCACAAACATGGATAAAGTGACGTACGTCGGAAATGCAGACGTGAATGCAATAGAGCATTTGTATCAATCATATTCAAAAGACCCTGAAAGCGTTGATATTGGGTGGCAAAAATTCTTTGAAGGATTTGATTTTGCCAAAACCAACTACGAGGATGGCGGTGAAATTCCTGAAAATTTTCAAAAAGAATTTAAAGTTCTTAACCTGATTAACGGTTATCGTACACGTGGACATTTGTTCACTAAAACGAATCCTGTTCGTGAAAGACGTAAGTACGAACCAACTTTAGCGATCGAAAACTTTGGTTTGGAAGCTGCTGATCTGGAAACTGTTTTCCAGGCAGGAGATCAGATTGGAATTGGTTCTGCAACCCTGAAAGCAATTATTGAGCATTTAGAAGAAACCTACTGTCAATCCATTGGAATTGAATTCATGTTCATGCGTGAACCGGACAGATTGAATTGGTTCCGCGACAAAATAGAATTGAAAAACAGACCGAAATTTGATTCGGAAAGAAAAACACACGTTTATAAAAAATTACTTCAAGCTTCCAACTTTGAAGCCTTTTTGGGTAAAAAGTATGTAGGTCAAAAGCGTTTCTCCATTGAAGGTGGTGAAGCGTTGATCCCCGCTTTGGATGCCCTGGTTGAAAAAGGAGCTGATCTGGGTGTAGAATACTTCGTAATGGGTATGGCGCACCGCGGTCGCTTGAATACATTGACCAATATTTTCCAAAAAAGACCACAGGATATTTTCTCGGAATTCGAAGGAAAAGAATTTGACGCCGACAGCGCATTTGACGGGGACGTGAAATACCACCAGGGATATACCAGCTCGATTAAAACGAAAGAAGGAAAAGAAATCGGCTTGACGCTGGCTCCAAACCCTTCTCACTTAGAAGCTGTTGACCCGGTAGTTCAGGGAATTGCCCGTGCAAAACTGGATAACCATTTGAAGGACGAAAACAAAATTTGTCCGGTAATGATTCACGGAGATGCTGCGGTTGCAGGTCAGGGAATCGTTTACGAAGTCATCCAAATGGCATTGCTTGACGGTTACCGCGCAGGTGGTACAATCCACATTGTGGTGAACAACCAGGTTGGTTTTACAACAAACTTCCACGATGCTCGTTCGTCCACTTATTGTACGGATGTTGCGAAAACAACACTTACTCCGGTTTTCCATGTAAACGGAGACGATATTGAGGCAGTAATCCAAACGATTGAAATCGCGATGGAATACCGTCAGAAATTCAACCGTGATGTCTTCATCGATTTATTGTGTTACCGTAAATATGGTCACAACGAAGGAGATGAGCCTAAATTCACGCAACCGAATTTGTACAACATCATTGCAAAACATCCGAATCCAAAGGATATTTACCTGAAGCAAATTACAGCTGAAGGAGCATTATCAAGTGATGTTGCGAAAAAATTAGAAGACGAATACAACGATTACCTGGAAAACGAATTCGAAACAGCCCGCAAGAACGAAAAAGCGGTTGTTTGGGATTTCTTAAGCAAAACCTGGGAAGGATTCAGACACAGTAAGCCTGAAGACTTTGATTCAAGCCCTGAAACGGGAATTAAAAAGGAAAAACTGGTTGAGCTTGGCAGAAAACTGGCAACACTTCCGGAAGGAAAAAAATATTTCCGTAAAATCCAGAAAATTTTCGACGACCGTTTGGCGGCTATCGAAACAAACAACCTGGATTGGGGAACGGCAGAAATGCTGGCTTATGCTACTTTATTGGAAGAAGGCATTCCGGTGCGCCTTTCAGGACAGGATGTGGAAAGAGGAACATTCTCTCACCGCCATGCAGTAGTAAAAACGGAAGACAACGAAGAAGAAATCGAAACATTGAATTTGTTGTCTGACAAACAGGCACGTTTTTCAGTATATAACTCCTTGCTTTCCGAATATGCAGTATTAGGATTCGAATACGGTTACTCATTGGCAACTCCGAAAGGACTGACAATCTGGGAAGCACAATTCGGAGACTTCTTCAACGGTGCGCAGATCATGATCGACCAGTTTATCACTGCAGGAGAAGACAAATGGTCTACTCAAAGCGGATTGGTCATGCTGCTTCCTCACGGATATGAAGGACAAGGTGCAGAACACTCAAGCGGTCGTATGGAGCGTTGGTTGCAACAATGTGCGGACGACAATATTCAGGTTGTAAACACTTCTACTCCGGCAAACCACTTCCACTTGTTGAGAAGACAGTTAGTTCGCCCGTTCCGCAAACCATTGGTGGTATTCTCACCGAAAATGTTGCTTCGTTATCCTGCAGCTACTTCCACACTGGAAGAAATGGCAAGCGGATCTTTTCAGGAAGTAATTGATGATGCAACTGCGAAAGCTGGCCAGGTAGATACGTTGGTATTCTGTTCAGGGAAGTTCTACTACGAAATGAAAGAAAAAGCAGCTGAAATGGGTGTTGAAAATATGGCTTTCGTTCGTGTAGAGCAATTGTACCCCTTACCACAAAAACAAATCGAAGCAATCGTTGCAAAATACAATGCGAAGAACATTTTGTGGGCACAGGAAGAACCTGCAAACATGGGTGCCTGGACGTATATTGCCATGAGTATGAGACACATTCCGTTCATTGGGATTACAAGACCTTCATCTGCAGCAGCTGCAGAAGGTTCGAAAAAATTGCATGAACGCCGTTTAAAACAATTATTTGCTGATGTGTTTCAATATGCATCCGTAACTGCTAAATAAGATTATTAAAAAACTAAATACGATTCAATTATGTCAATCCTTGAAATGAAAGTACCTAGCCCGGGAGAGTCAATTTCCGAAGTGGAAATTGCAACGTGGTTAGTTTCGGACGGTGACTATGTAGAAAAAGATCAGGCTATCGCAGAAGTGGATTCCGACAAATCAACGTTGGAATTGCCTGCTGAAGAGGCTGGTATTATTACCTTGAAAGCAGCTGAAGGCGATGTAGTAAAAGTTGGACAAGTCGTTTGTTTAATCGACACATCTGCTGAAAGACCGGCAGGTTCTGCGGCTCCGGTTGTAGAAGCAAAACCAGTTGAAGCAGCTCCAGTGAAAGAATCGACTCCGGTTGCAGAAAAAACAAGCGCACCGACTTTAAATCCGAACCCGGTGAGCGACAGCTACGCAAAAGGAACTCCTTCTCCGGCAGCAGCTAAAATCATGGCTGAGAACGGTGTTTCAGGTACTAAGATTAACGGTACGGGAAAAGATGGACGGATCACCAAACAAGACGTTGTTGAAGCAATGGCTGCAGGAATTCCTGCTGACGCTGTTCAGGGATGGGGTGGTACACGTGATCAGAACCGCGAAAAAATGTCGATGCTTCGTCGTAAGATTGCAGAACGGTTGGTTTCTGTGAAAAACGAAACAGCGATGTTGACGACTTTCAACGAAGTAGATATGAAACCGATCATGGATCTTCGTGCAAAATACAAAGATCAGTTTGCGAAATTCCACGATGTGAACCTTGGATTCATGTCTTTCTTTACAAAAGCCGTAACGGAAGCATTGAACTTGTTCCCTGCGGTAAACGCACAGATCGACGGAAATGAAATGGTATTCCACAACTACGCAGATATCGGTATCGCAGTATCTTCTCCGAAAGGATTGATGGTTCCGGTGGTTCGCAATGCAGAACAAATGAGCCTTGCTGAGATCGAAAGAGAAATCAAGCGTTTGGCTGTGAAAGCCCGCGACGGGAAAATCACTCCGGAAGACATGACCGGAGGAACATTCACAATCACAAACGGCGGTGTATTCGGTTCCATGATGTCCACTCCGATTATCAATCCTCCGCAATCAGCTATTTTGGGAATGCACAATATTATTGAGCGCCCGGTAGCAATCGACGGGAAAGTGGAAATTCGTCCGATGATGTATTTGGCATTGTCTTACGATCACCGCATCATTGATGGAAAAGAATCTGTAGGATTCCTGGTTAAAGTAAAAGAAATGATCGAAAATCCGGAGAGAATCATCTTCGGAGGAAAAGATCCTTACGCAGTTCTTTTAGGATTGTAATAACACATTCTTTCAAAGAAAAAGCCGGGGCGAAAAATTTTTCGCCCCGGCTTTT